>JAURIG010000019.1 GCA_030832905.1 Bacteroidota bacterium | reverse complement strand
CAAAGATTCACCAAAAAAAGGCTTAACTTTGCCTCATGACTTTATATCCCATTCAAAGGATGAAATCAGAAGCGCCCTTGGTGGCTGTTTTTGCAGTGTTTAGTATTTTCATGAGTTTGTTTTTGTTCCCCAAACTTCTGTTTTTCAGTTTTTTGATTTTTCCTTTAATGGCCCTTATTTATTTAGGTTTAAGGGCATCCAAATTGGGTTTTTTTGGCAAGTCTTGTTTTGTTATGACAGACGAAGAAGGCATTCGTTTTGCTTTTACTGTTTTTTCAACCCCTAAATTCTTAAAGTGGGATCAAATTCAAACAGTTAATTTTCAATTGTACGAAATCAATTTTAAATTGAAAGAGAGTGGCGAAGTGATTTGTTTTGAAACATCTTATTTTGCCGAAGCCAATGATGTAGAGGCCTTCAAACAAGTTGTGAAAACACATTGCACCATGGTTTAGGGCAAAATGCTGATTGGTGTTTTTAAGTAGGTATGAGCGTAGATCTCATCTATTTCTTGATTGTTTACCGCTAAGCAACCTTCAGTCCAATCATCTTTCCAATGGGTTTTAGGATCTTGTGTATCCCACCACAAACCATGAATACAAATATCGCCGCCAGGAGAAACCTTTAAAGCCGCAGCGCGTTTTTTGTCTTCCGCATTAGGATAGGATAGTTTGAGTGATTTATAACCTCTGCTTTTAGGGTTTTTAAAACTGATAAAATAATTACCCTCAGGGGTTTTGTGGTCGCCTTGCTTTATTTTATGACCAATAGGACTAGCCCCTAAAGAGATTTTAAAGACTTTGAAAGTATCTCCAAAATACGCGTACAATTTCCTTTCAGATTTTTTGACTTTAAATTTGATTATGGTATCGGTAATGCCAATGTTTCTTAACTCTTCGGGTGTGTTGTCTACCACTGCAGGTTGCCTTTTAGGTGGAAATCTGTAGATAGTGTCTTTGTACACTTTTGGTTTTGTTCCATTGCTACAGACGTTAAAAGCCATGAGCATTGGCAGAGCCAAACAAAACATGATCATAGACTTGGTGTTCATACTATTTAAAACGCTTGTATTGGCGTTTTATTGTGATGGTTTAAGCGACTTGTTCGCGCTTATTTGTTGAGATCAAGTACAAGCCCAAAAAGGTAATACAACCATTAATGATAATGAGTTCAGGGCCTATTTTATAACCATTGAATAACTGCTCAGACAAGTGATTAAAAGGTAAAGTTTGGTGCAGTAATTTTTCGTAGTAGGGTGGGTTACATATAAGGTCTAATAGCAATGTTAACAAGGGCCCTAGAAGGCATACCAAAGTGATTTTATTTTGTATCAATTGGCGTTTGGTTAAAATGCCAAAAGCAAATAATCCGAGCAATGGCCCGTAGGTGATGCCAGCAAATTTAATGATGAACTGAATAATGGATTTGTCATCTACTGCCTTAAATAGCATCACCATCAATAAGAATAAAATAGCAAAGCCTATGTGAACACGCAATCGCTTCTGTTTCATAACAGCTTCTTGATCTGCGCTTTGATTGAAATTGAGTAAGTCAATACAAAACGATGAGGTTAATGAGGTAATTGCGCCATCTACACTTGGGAATAAGGCCGAAATCAAAGCCAATATAAACAGTATACCAATGCTTGCAGAGAACGTATTGCTAAGGGCAATGCTTGGAAATAAATCATCGCCACTCAAGTTCAAGCCTTGGTTTTGAGCATATAAAAATAAGACCCCACCTAAGAGTAAAAACAAAGCGTTTACAAACACTAAAATGCTGCTCATGGTCAGCATGTTCCATTGAGAGTTTTTTAAGGTTTTAACACTGATGTTTTTTTGCATCATTTCTTGATCTAAGCCCGTCATGGTTATGGTAATGAACATACCACCTAAGACCTGTTTCCAAAAATAGAGTGGACTGTTAAGGTCTGTATTGATGATCTTGTTAATGCCTTTGGCTTCTAATAATTGCCAAGTGCCAGACAGATCTGTACCTAAGGCGTTCATAAGGGTAATCAAACATACCACTAAACCAATCAGCATGCCAGAGGTTTGTAAGGTATCTGTAATAATAATCGTTTTAACCCCACCCTTAAAGGTGTAGAGCATTATCAATAGCAAGATCACAAGGGCAGTGCCAATAAAGGGAATGTGCAATTGGTCAAGAATATAAATCTGCAAAATATTGATCACTAAATACAACCTAGCTGTGGCGCCTACAGTTCTTGAAATGATAAAGAAAATAGCCCCAGTTTTATGTGCACTTACACCCAAACGTTTTTCAAGATAAGTGTAAATACTGGTTAGGTTCATTTTGTAATACAAGGGCAGTAATACAAAGGCCACAACGATATAGCCTAAGAAATACCCAATGACCAATTGAAAGTAATGGAAATTGATTTTACCTACATCGCCAGGTACACTTACAAAGGTGACTCCTGATAGCGATGTACCAATCATACCAAAGGCTACCAAAAGCCAATTGCTGTTTTTGTTGCCAATAAAAAAGGAGTGGTTGTCTGCATTTCTTGAGGTATAAAAAGCAATGCCTAGTAGCACTACAAAATAGCTTATGACGAAAGTAAATAGTAATATTGGACTCATTATTGAAACAATTTTTAGTTCCACTTGTTGAATGAACAAGTAGAAGGGTATGCTCAAAATTAAGCTTCTGAAATACACAGAAAAAATAATCTTATGGTCATGCTGTCTATTCGCTTGTTCACCTAAACCATCTGTTATGAATAAAACCAATCAAGAATGGCAAAAGATCTTAGATCCTGAAACCTACAGAATCATGCGCGAAAAGGGTACAGAAAGACCCCACACAGGTCAATACGACCAATTTTGGGAAGCTGGCACTTATGTTTGCAAAGCTTGTAATGCCCCTTTGTTTGTATCTGAAACTAAATTTGATGCTGGTTGTGGGTGGCCAAGTTTTTACAAGGGCATTGATTCTGCCGCTATCATTGAAAAACCAGATTACTCTCATGGCATGCACAGAGTAGAAGTCTTGTGTGCGAATTGCGAAGGGCATTTAGGCCATGTATTTCCGGATGGTTATAACACCCCTACAGGCTTAAGGTATTGCATTAACTCTGCAGCTTTAGGGTTTAAAAAGCAGGAGTAATTATTTCTTTCTAAAGAAGATTTTAATTGGCACACCGTTGAAGTTGAAACGGTCGCGCAACTGGTTTTCTAAGAAACGTTTGTAACTCTCACTGATGTATTGAGGTAAGTTACAGAAGAAAGCAAAACAGACAGATTTTGAAGGCAACTGTTGAATGTATTTAATGCTAATGGTTTTGCCTTTAACACCAGGAGGCGGCGTTGCAGCTACCACTGGCAACAATTGATCATTGAGTACGCTGGTTTTGATCTTATTCGATAAGTTATCGTATACTTTTACGGCAGTTTCAATGGCTTGAAATATCCTTTGTTTATTTAAGGCACTAATGAATACCACTGGGTAATCTGTGAAAGGGGCTGTTCGCTCTTTGATGTGGTCTTCGTAGTCTTTAGCTGTATTGGTTTCTTTGTTGTACAAATCCCATTTGTTAACCAAAACAACAATGCCCTTGCCATGTTTGTGGGCCAAAAACAAGAGGTTCATGTCTTGAGATTCTATACCATTTTGGGCATCCAACATGAGTATGCACACATCGCAATTTTCAATGGCTCTTAAACTGCGCATCACAGAATAGAACTCAATGTTTTCTTCTACCTTAGATTTTTTTCTGATACCTGCAGTATCAATTAATATAAGGTCTTTGCCATAAGCGTTATAGCGGGTATGAATGGCATCGCGCGTGGTGCCGGCTATGTCTGTAACAATGTTGCGATTGTAGCCTAATAAGGCATTCACAAATGATGATTTTCCAACATTTGGTCTGCCAACAATTGCAATTTTAGGCAATTCGTTGAGCAAATCATCTTCAAAGGTTTTACCATCGTCTACTGGTAAAAGGCTCACTACCTTATCAAGGAGTTCACCTGTGCCGCTGCCGGTAGCAGATGATATAGGAAAGATTTCGTCAAAACCTAAACCGTAAAATACTGCGGTTTCGTTGATCAAATCGTAATTGTCAACTTTATTGACCGCCATTACGACTGGTTTTTTAGCTTTTCTTAGAATTTGAGCAAACTGTTGATCAAGGTCTGTAACCTCTGTTTGCACATCGGCCATAAAAATAACAACACTGGCTTCTTCAACTGCAATTTGTACTTGTTCTCTGATGGCTGTCTCAAATAAGTCTTTACTGTCTCTCACATAACCACCAGTGTCAATTACCACAAAGGTTTCTCCGTTCCATTCAGAGTCGCCGTAGTGTCTGTCTCTGGTAACACCACTAAAGTCATCAACAATGGCTTTTCGCTCGCCTGTTAAACGATTGAATAAGGTTGATTTCCCAACATTTGGTCTTCCGACAATGGCTACTATTCTTGACATGAGACCGCGAAAATACTAAATATTATTGGCATTGAAAATCATTCTATGGGGATATACTAAAATCGAGTAACTTGCGTTGCTACTATTATGCGCATTTCTACAAGATTATCCCTCGTATGCTTTTTGCTTTGCTCTCTACTTTTCAAACAAGAACTTAAAGCCCAAGCCACCGCTCAATTCATGGGCAAGACTTACAAAGTATACCCTCAAATCATTAACAGTTATTACACCAATGTGAACTTTGATGTTGAAGATCTTAAGTTTTATAACTTAGACATTCCTCCTGTAGTTGGTCAATTCACGGATGGGGAATATTTACTGTATTCTAAACGCTTTGATTTGAAAAACAAACGCATAGTGAATAATGAATATGTATACGATACCATTAGAAAAGTATTTGCCATTATACCCATCAAAAACAACAAAAAAGAGGGTATTGTTACTGTTTACGATGAGGGTACGCAATTGCCAGTCTATAGAATTCCATACAAAAATGACATGATTGATGGTCATTTTGTGCTCTATGAAACAGCATCGAACATTAGACCACATCGATACTCAAGGCATTCCAGATATGATTGGGAAGAGAGTTACTATGAAGATGCAAATATTTTTTTAAAAGGCTATAGCGCAGTACCTGTTAAGGCTAAAAAAATTGTGTTAAATTACAAGGAGGGTTTTATTGATGGTGTTTTAACGGTTTATGCTTGTACCAAAAAAGACACCGTATTAGTTGACAGCATGACCCTTGAAAAAGGTTGGTTGCAAGGTTTAAAAACCAAATACGATTACCAAATGTACAATAAACGCATTACCAAAATTGCCTCAACGTTTACGCATTACAAAGACAATGCAGAAATTGGGCATACAAGCAATTACAATTTTTTAGATCAATCCAAAAAAGTTAGCGTTTATGATGATAATACCGATCTGTTAGCTGAATACGAATACAGTCAATTTAATCGTTTGAAAAAAGCCACTTTATATGGCTTAGATAGTATAAAAAAGTATTACCCTAATTACAAGGAGATTGCAAATTTCCCTGATGTGACACCAGATTATGAATATGATGAAGGCGGTTTATATGCAGCGGATCAATTGGTCATGTATTACAAGGACAACAAACAAACTGATTTTGCAATCAAGTATGATAATTTCGTAAGTGTGAATTTCTCTGCGTTAGAGCGCTATAACTACAGAGATACCATTATGATGGGTAAGTTTTTCAGAATTAAAACCTATGATACTTATGATAAAATTGTAAGTACTTGTTATTTGATTGACACCTGTATTTCTAAATTAGGATCCAAATCATGCGCTAAGGTGTATACACGTTCATTTGAGTTTAAAAAGCTAACATCAGCGAATTACACTGAAAAAACCAATTTGTATTACCAAATGAACCCGAACGAAACGGTTCAGAATGTGGCGATTAACACGACTGTTAAAAAGGGCAAAATAACTCAAAAGTATTATTACGCCCCTTTGAATTACCATTATTACAATCATACGTTTACCAAGGGCAAGTTTGCTGGTGCGCGTTCCTATTATAAAGTGCAAGGCACAACGTTAAATGGGTCCATTATACATTACTTAAAGGTGCCAATGAAATACGATAGTTTAATGTTGATTGATACCATTATGTTTAAAGGTCAATACACCTATAAATTAGATAAACTGTTTTATGATTCTTACACCAAGTTTTTGTTAACCACAGAAAGGAACTCAAGTTGGTCTTCATCTAATGATAAATACGATTTCTTTGATTTATTGACTTCTATGCTCAATTATTTCGAATTAATTCCTAATCAACACAAGGCCATTTATGTGGGTAGACAAGCCTTTACAGGTAATGTTGAACTGAATTGGCATTATAAAAGACGTCCCAATAACTTTAAGGCTAAAATGTATGAAATCAAACAAGTATGGGCTTTAAAACCTACGCTTGTTATTGAATTGGATGTTGAAGCAAGAAAGACGCTTTTAAGCGCTAACAAATCGAAATTAATTGCCCCTACAAAACGCGTTAAAATCAATTCGAGTTTTGGCGCTTTTACCGGTACTTATTCAATGACAGATATTTTTGATCACAGCAGTACTTATACGCACTACTATGACAACAAGTTAAACGACGATGTTGAATACACTTTATATACAAGTACTAAAAGCAAATACAATAAGGCTATTCAATTTAAGCATTTACAAAGAGCTGAAACCTCTATGATGAATTATGAGAATGGCAAAAAAGAAGGCCAATGGCAGCTCAATACAGAAAGCAATTATTCCAGTGGTTTAACCCAGTTGGTATTTCACAACAATCAACTCAACGGAACCCAATACCAATTTAAAAATAATTCTGGATACAAATGCTTGAGCAGAGTCTATGAAATGAAAAACGACACAATTAATGGGGCCATTTGGAAGTTGTCAAGAACTGGTTACCCGATTTCTAAAGGTTACTTTAAAATGGGCATCCCTGATGGGCAGTTCATCCGTTACAATGTGAGTGATTTTAAAGTACGCGATACCGCCAAGTATGTTTCGGAAGTGATTCCATTTAAGCATGGGTATTTAGATGGTACTTATAAACTATACAGAGATACCAACAACTTAAAATACACGGTTCAATTATCGATTAAAGACTCAATGTTTTACTCTGTTTTCAAATCCAATTCAAGATCATACGATGACGAGCATAACTATGAATCAAGAAGAATAAGAGTTGAAGAGCAAAACAACAAATTCTTCAATGGCCATGATTTCATGGACAATCTACCGAGTCGCTTTAGATCGGGTTACTATACCTATTACTACAAAAGTGGCTTTGTGTTTAAGAAAGGTCAAAAGTCCTACTCAGAACCTACAGGGCTTTGGTCTTTTTACAGAGAGGGTCAAGGCAGATTGTTCAAAACCATCGACTTTAAAGATTCAATGGTGTATTTGAGCAAAACAGATTCAATTTCAACTGTAGGTTTAGTTAAAGCCTATTACGATAATGGTCAATTAATGTATGAGGGCTGGGCACAGAATATGGACACCAAATACACTTGTGAAAGTGAAGCAGACATGCCAACTGAAGAAGACCATTACTTATCGTTTTACGATGAAAATGGTAAAAGCCTATTGGAGAATGGCAGTGGTGTTATAACGGAATTACAAGCCTCTGGCCATAAACTCAAAGAAGGCCGTTTAGAGCAATATAAAAAACAAGGTGTTTGGGTGTATTACAACAACTATGGCCAAGCAGAAGCAATGGGTTTGTATGAGAATGGTTTAAAAGTAGGCCGATGGATTACTGGCGACTTAAGCGGTTTGCATTTGAGTGAAAAGGTTTGCTTTATGAGCAATGAAGAATACTTCGATTGGATTGCTCAATACGGAGGGGATTTGAACTTTAAAGAAGAGTTTTATAACAAAGGCCAATTGATTCAATCTAACGGGGTAGATACCATTAGACGTTAATCATAGCGACAATTTGTTCAAGGTAGAGGGCATCTACTTCATCGAAAGTGTTGAAGTAGATGCTATCAATATCCAATACTGCCACAATTGTACCTTGCTTAAACACAGGTACAACAATTTCGGAGTTGCTTTCAGATGAACAGGCAATATGCCCTTCAAATTCATGTACATTGGGCACGATAATGCTGTGTGCTTTAGCCCAAGCTGTGCCACAAACACCTTTGTTAAAGCCAATGCTTGTGCAGGCTACAGGGCCTTGAAATGGCCCTAATGTTAAACGTTCACCATTGACAAAATAAAAACCACACCACCAATGTTTGAAGGCTGTTTGAATAGCGGCGCAAACGTTGGCATAATTGCTTAATTCAGATGCATTAGGGTCTATTAAGGCCGCTATTTGCTTGACTAAGCTTTGGTAAAGGGCATGTTTCTCAGCTTGGCTAAGCGACATTATTCTTCAGAAAGAAATGGATAACGGTAGTCTTTAACTGGTACCAAAGTTTCTTTGATGGTTCTGGTACTGGTCCAACGTAATAGGTTGGCTTTGCTGCCTGCTTTGTCATTGGTTCCACTGGCTCTGCTTCCACCAAATGGTTGTTGACCTACAACAGCACCTGTTGGTTTATCATTGATGTAGAAGTTACCAGCTGCATGTTTTAAGTACTCTGTTGCTTGAGTTACCGCATAGCGGTCTTGAGCAATGATAGCACCTGTTAAGGCGTATTCACTTGTGCTGTTAACCAATTCAAGGGTTTTCTCAAATTCATTTTCAGGGTATACATACAAGGTTAATACTGGCCCAAAAATCTCTTCGCACATGGTTTTGAATTTAGGGTCTTCAGCTACAATAACCGTAGGATCTATAAAGTAACCTTTGCTTTTGTCGTAAGTGCCACCACAAATGATTTTGGCTTTAGGATCGCTTTTAGCCATCTCAATGTAATTCGCAATTTTGTCAAAGGCTCTTTCATCGATAACAGCGTTCACAAAGTTTCTAAAGTCTTCAGTAGGACCCACTTTCATGGTCTTCACTTCAGCCACTAATTTTTGTTCAATACTAGACCATAAATTAGAAGGGATATAAGCTCTTGAAGCCGCAGAACATTTTTGACCTTGGTATTCGAAAGCCCCTCTGGCCAAAGCAGTTACAGCAGTATCAACATCAGCAGATTTGTGGATCAACACAAAGTCTTTGCCACCAGTTTCGCCTACAATTCTTGGATACGTTTTGTATTTGTGAATGTTAGCGCCAATGTGGTTCCACATGGTTCTGAATACACCAGTTGAGCCGGTAAAATGCAAGCCAGCAAAATCAGGATGATTGAATACGATATCACCCGTTTCAGGGCCATCAGTGTAAATCAAATTGATAACACCATCCGGTAAGCCAGCTTCTTTAAATAAAGCCATGATCACGTTAGCAGAATAAATCTGAGTGAAGGCTGGTTTCCAAACCACCACATTGCCCATCATCGCCATACTACTTGGTAAGTTGGCGGCAATGGCTGTAAAGTTGAATGGGGTAACGGCAAAGGTAAAACCTTCGAGTGCTCTGTGTTCTAAGCGATTCCAAATGCCTTTGCTGTTGGCACTTGGTTGATCACCATAAATCTCAGACATGTATTGCACATTGAATCTTAAGAAGTCTATTAATTCACAAGCAGCATCAATTTCAGCCTGATAAGCATTTTTAGATTGGCCTAGCATGGTAGCTGCATTCATCTTAGCGCGGTAAGGACCGGCTAATAATTCAGCGGCTTTTAAGAAAATACTCGCTCTTTGTTCCCAAGGCATATTTTCCCAAGCTGGTTTCGCTGCAAGCGCTGCGTCAATAGCTTGGTGCACATGTTTGGCTTCACCTAAATGAAAGCTGCCAATTTGATGGTGTAAATCATGTGGTGGAAAAATGGCTTGAGTATTACCAGTTCTTACCTCTTGTCCGTTAATGAACATAGGAATATCAATCACTTGACTTCTGGCTTCGGTTAAAGCCTGTTTAAGGGCTAATTTTTCTTTACTGTTTGGCGCGTAATCTAAAACTGTTTCGTTTATCGCGTTTGGAATTTTAAAGAATCCGTTCATATGCTAAAAGGTTTTTGCAAAAGTATAACAATTTGACCGCTCAAATCAAGCGCTCATTCAGGAAATTAGTAGCGGTCTCTATCGCGTCTTTTTTTCGGGCGATCAGAATTGGCTTGGCTTCTTTTGGCAAAATGTCCAGAAGGTTTGTCACCGCTGCCTCTGTTGTTATCTCTGTTGCCATAGCTATTGCCATCTCTGCCACCTTCTCTTCTGTTGCCACCTCTATCGCGACCACCTCTATCTCTGAAGTTGCCACCATCACCACCGCCATAACCGCCGCCACCTCTGTTGCGACCGCCTTTGCGTTCTGATGATACTTCAACTTGAATCTCTCTGCCTTTGTATTTTTTGCCAGCAAATGCAGACATAAATTCATCTACTATGCTGTTGTCAACTTCAACAAAACTGTAGGCATTCATTAATTCAATTTTACCCAACTGCGCTTTTTTGTGGCCAGAAGTATCTAAAATGAATTCTAAGAAAGCAGCTTTGTAGAAGCCATCTTTTTCGCCTAAGCTCATAAATAAACGGGTGTAATTGCCATATTCTCTGCGTTTTTCAGAGTTGTTCAAGTCACCAGCTTTTTCGTAGTATTTTAAGAAACGATTAAACTCAAGCGCTGCCATTCTTTGAATCAATTCTTCTTTGCTCATGTGGCCTAACTGTTCAGTTAAGTCAGATAAATACAATTCGTAATCGCCATGGCTAATGTCTACATGTTTTAATTTTTCAATGAAAGCAAAGAACTGACGTTCTACTACTTCTCTTCCGCTAGGGATGTCTAGCTTCTCAAATTGCACCTTCATGAGGTGTTCGATGTCTCTGATTTTACCAGTGTCTCTGCCTGAAACAATACTCATACAAACACCTGATTTTCCGGCTCTGGCCGTTCTACCGCTTCTGTGTGTGTATACTTCTGGTTCGTCTGGTAAAGCGTAATTGATTACGTGGGTAATGCTGTCAACGTCAATACCTCTGGCGGCAACGTCTGTAGCAATTAAGAGGGTAAGGGTTTTTTCTCTGAATCTGCCCATTACCTTGTCTCTTTGCTGTTGACTTAAATCACCGTGAAGTGCGTCAATTTCATAGCCTTCTTTTAATAATTTTTCAGCGATGTCTTGAGCCTCCATTTTTGTTCTGGTAAAAATGATACCATACATGCCTGGATTGAAATCAATTAAGCGTTTCAAAGTTTCGTATTTATGAGACGCTTGACATTGGTAAAAAACGTGTTTGATGTTTTTGGCGGTTTCAACTGAATTGACTTTCACTTCCACCGGCTCAGACATAAACGTTTGAGAAATACGCTTTACTTCTTTAGGCATTGTAGCACTAAATAACCAAGCGGCTTGTCTTGATGGGGTATGAGATAAAATGAATTCAATGTCTTCTCTGAAACCCATGTTCAACATTTCGTCTGCTTCGTCGAGCACAATGTGGGTCACTGCATCTAACTTAACCGCTTTTCTTTCGATTAAGTCGATCAATCGGCCTGGTGTAGCCACCACAATTTGAACGCCTTGTTTGATTTGTCTGATTTGAGTTTCAATAGAGCTGCCACCATAAACGGCGACATGTCTAAAACCATCAAGGTATTTACCATAGGCCTTAAAATCATTGGCAATTTGAATGCACAATTCTCTGGTAGGGCAAATGACCAAACCTTGAGCTTGGCTAGAATGCGTATTGATTAGGGACAAAAGGGGTAAACCAAATGCCGCTGTTTTTCCGGTGCCTGTTTGTGCAAGACCTACAAAGTCTTTGGTGCCTTGCAGCAATACTGGAATCGCTTGTTGTTGGATGGGAGTAGGATTGACGTAGCCAAGATCACTTATCGCATCAAACACGGGTTGACTTAAACCCATGTTTTGAAATGTAACTGTCATAAAGAAGCCGCAAAGGTACAACAATTTATCGAATAAATTGCTTGAACTCTTAAATACCAATACCATTCCCATGGTTTACGACCTCAATATGGCCTGATTCATCGAAATTAAACACTGTAAAAAAAGGCTTATTTTTGCGGCAGAAACATGTCAGAACAACAGCATTCTAAAACCATTAAAGCCTTGGCTCAATCGTTGGGGTTTGTGAGTTGTGGCATTTCTAAAGCAGCGCATTTGTCAACCGAAGCCAAGCGAATGGAGCAGTGGTTGAGCAAGGGGTATCAAGGCGAAATGCACTACCTCGAACAACATTTTGATAAACGCTTAGATCCAAGACTTATAGTGCCGGGTGCTCAAACCGTTGTGAGTCTGATGTACAATTATGCCACTGCTTTTAAACCTTCAGAGGGTGCTTTTAAAGTTTCAAAGTATGCTTTGGGCGAAGATTACCACCAGGTTGTAAAAGACAAATGTTATGAGTTGGTAGCTCAGCTGCAAGCGGCAATCGGCCAGTTCAATGGTCGTGTATTTGTAGATTCTGCGCCAGTTATGGAAAGGGCTTGGGCAGAGCGCAGTGGATTGGGTTGGATTGGTAAGCATGGTTTATTGATCAATAAACAAATGGGCTCATATGGATTTTTGGCAGAGCTGATCATTGACTTGCCATGCGAGCCAGATGGCCCAACAACTGACCATTGCGGCACTTGTACCAAATGCATTGACGCTTGTCCTACGCAGGCCATATTACCCGATAAAACGCTGAATGCAAGCCATTGTATTTCCTATTTAACCATTGAATTAAAAGACCAAATTCCAGAGGCCTTCAAAGGGCAAATGCAAGATTGGATTTTTGGCTGTGATATTTGCCAAGACGTATGTCCCTGGAACCGTTTTGCCAAGCCAAATCAAGAGCCGAGGTTTGAGCCTAATGCCTTTTTTAACACCGCCAAAAAAGCAGAGTGGATAGAAATAACCGAGGAAGTCTTTAATCAAGTATTTGACAAGAGCCCACTCAAACGCAGTCAATACAAAGGGCTAAAACGAAACATTCAATTTCAGATAGAAGCCCCTGAAAAATAGGCCATCTGTGTACTCTTTTAGGGCTTTAATCAGGGCTGTTTTAGATTTGTTTTATGCAACAAAATAAGCCCATTCACGCTTGGTCTAACTCAGACAAACCCCGCGAAAAACTCATGTTACATGGTCGAAAAAGCTTAAGTTCAATCGAGCTGTTGGCCATATTAATTGGCCACGGCCATCAAGATAATTCTGCGGTTGATATTGCAATGGCCATTATGAAAAAAGCCCAGAATCATTTGCCCAATATTTACCGCTGGGAGGTAGATGATTTTTGCAAAATCAAAGGTTTGGGTAGGGCTAAAGCCATTGGCATCATTGCGGCATTAGAGCTGGCCAATCGCAAGAGTCAATTAGACGAGCAACCAAAAACCCGCATTACCTGTAGTGACGACGCCTACAACGCTATGCGACATGTTTTAGAAGACCTAAATCACGAGGAGTTTTGGATTGTAACATTGAACCAAAAAAACAATGTCATTGCTCAACATAAAATCAGTGAGGGCGGTATTACAGCCACTGTGGTTGATCAACGCAAATTGTTTAAAAAAGCCATAGACGATAAAAGTACCGGTATGATTTTGTTTCACAACCATCCTTCTGGCAATCAAATGGCCAGCGAGCAAGACATTCAACTCACCAAAACCCTTCAGGCAGGAGGTAAGTTGCTCGATATTAGTGTGTTAGATCATATCATTGTGGCCCAAAATGCCTATTACAGTTTTGCTGACGAAGGCCTCTTATAATTTTTTTGAAAATCAGCGTTTTATATAGTAACTTTGCGGATTCCATCAACTGTGAAGTCCTTCTTCTTGTATATTGTTTTAATCTTAGCTTTAAGCGCTTGTTCAGAATATGGCCAAGTAGTTAAAAAAGGCAGCGTAGACGATAAGTACGCCATGGCTAAGCAATTATATGCCAAGAAAGATTATGTAAGGGCTTTGCCTCTGCTTGAAGATTTACTGGCCGTATACAGAGGGAAAGAACAGAGTGAAGAAATCTATTATTACTACTGCTACAGCTACTACGGTCTTGGCCAATATGAATTAGCAGCGTATCACTTTAAAAATTTTACCGAAAATTATTTCAACAGCAAGCACATAGAAGAGTGTTACTTCAGATATACCAACTGCTTGTATAAAGATGCTTTGGATTATTTCCTTGATCAAAGTTCTACCACCAAAGCCATTGCTGAAATTCAATTGTTTTTGAACCAATATGCCAATTCCACTGCTATTTATGAAATCAATAGCAGTGTAAAGACAGTTAATGGCGTAAAACAAACAGTAAATGATACCATCACATTCAAAGACCAATGCAATTTGGAAATGGATGAGTTAAGAGGCAAGCTCAAACAAAAAGCGTTTGAATCAGCCATGTTGTTCTATAAAATTGAAGATTATGTGGCCGCAATCACTTCTTTTAAGAATGCGATCAAAGATTTTCCAGATATGGACAACAAAGACCAAATAGAATTCCTAACAGTTAAGGCATCTTATTTGTATGCGCATCATAGCATTGATGAAAAAAAGGTTGAAAGGTATAATGCTGTATTTGATGAATACAAGGTTTTTGTCAATAACAATAAGGCCAGCAATCCTTATTATAAAGAGGCCACAGCCATCAACGAAAAGGCTAAAGAAGAGTTAAACAAACACAAAACATTACATAAAATTCAATAACATGAAAGATCAAAAAGTGTCACCAAGCGCTGAAGCTCGTAACTTAAAAGATTTAGAAAACGGTACCGGCAACATTTACATGTCTGCTGTCGTTATTGCTAAGAGAGCCAATCAAATTTCTCAATCTATTAAAGAAGAATTGAGCAACAAATTGTCAGAGTTTGCATCAGAGCACGACAATCTTGAAGAAATCCATGAGAACAGAGAGCAAATCGAAATTTCTGCTTCTTATGAGAAAATGCCAAAACCAACATTATTGGCTACTCAAGAGTATTTGAACGATAAAATTTATTATCGTCTACCTGATGAAGACGCTCAAGGATAAGCGCGTTTTAATTGGTGTTTCAGGTAGTATTGCTGCCTACAAAATCGCCTTTTTAGTGCGTCTTTTGATTAAACAAGGGGCTCAAGTAAAGGTGTTAATGACGGCAACTGCCAAGGCGTTTATTCCGCCGGTAACACTTGCCACACTGAGCAAAGAGCCTGTTATATCAGACTTTTACAAAAACGAATCAGGTGAATGGAATAACCATGTTGAGCTTGGTTTGTGGGCTGATGTGTTTGTTGTAGCCCCAGCCAGTGCTAACACCATAGCTAAAATGGCTAATGGCATTTGCGATAATATTTTATTAGCAACCTATTTGTCTGCCCGTTGTAAAGTAATGTTTGCACCAGCAATGGACTTAGACATGTACCAACATCCAGCAGTTCAAAACAATATATCAAAACTGCAAACTTACGGCAATCATTTTATTGAAGCAGAGACCGGAGAATTGGCTTCAGGACTAGAAGGAAAGGGTAGAATGGCAGAGCCAGAAACCATCCTTCAACACATTCTTCATCATTTTGGCCAGAATTGATATTAAAGGCATACAGGTACTGATTACTGCCGGACCTACCTACGAAAAGCTAGATCCAGTTAGGTTTATTGGGAATTATTCAACGGGTAAAATGGGCTATGCATTAGCCGAAGTTTTGGCCAATTTAGGCGCCCAAGTGCATTTGGTTTCAGGTCCAGTTCAGCTCAGTCTTAAGCATCCCAATGTGCAGGTATATGCCGTAGAGTCTGCGCTTGAAATGTACGATGCCTGTGTGCAATTGTTTCCTAAATGCCAATTGGCGATTATGTCTGCAGCTGTAGCTGATTACAGACCTGCCCATAGAGCAGATAATAAAATCAAAAAACAAGCCGATACTTTACAAATCGACTTGGTTAAAAATCCAGATATTTTAGCCCATTTAGGGGCCATTAAAACCAGCGAACAAATTGTAGTTGGTTTTGCTTTAGAAACAGAAAACGAATTGGAAAATGCGACTCAAAAGTTAATCAAGAAGCGCGCAGACGCCATTGTTTTAAATTCATTGAGAGATCCTGGTTCAGGTTTTGGATCTGACAACAATAAAATTTCAATTATTCTTCCAAAAGGTGTTATTTTTGAGTTTCCATTGAAAGATAAACATTCAGTGGCCAAAGACATTATCGAATGCATACAAGACCATTTGCTTCACTCATAATCTGCCTCTTGACTTGCTTTACTGTGAGCACTAGCAATGCCCAAGATATTGAAGCCAAAGTATCTGTTATCTATCCTAAAATTCAGATTTCAAATACCCAAATATTTAAGTCTTTAGAGAGTTCTATTTCTCAATTCATCAATCAACGTTTATGGTGCAATGATAAACTCACCAATGTTGAGCATTTTAAAGTGAATTTGCTCATAGACATTACCCAATACGAGTTGAATTCCAATAACTTCAGTGGTACCATTCAAATCCAAGCCACCAGGCCGGTTTTTGGTAGTACTTATTCTACTGTCATTTTCAACCAATTGGACATGGATTTTAACTTTACCTACCAAGAGTTTCAGGCCATGGAATTTCAGCAAAGTGCCAATGTATACAATCTAACGGGCATGTTGGCTTTTTACATGAATGTGATAGTTGGTTTGAATTATGATTCCTATGCCTCTGAGGGCGGAACCCCCTACTATGTGAAAGCCCGTGAAATTTTAAATGCCAGTCAAAGTATTGATGGTTGGAGAGCCAATGATGGTCAAAGTTTAAAGAATAGATATTATTTGATAGACAACCTTACCAACGATCGTTATTTACAGGTGAGAAAGAGTTTTTACCAATACCATTTGAATGGGCTCGATCAAATGCATAAAGATGTAGTGAAGGGGCGCGATGAGTTGTATAAATCTTTAGAGAATTTTCAGGAAGTAACCCGATTGTTCCCAAATTCTATGTTGGTCAAAGTGTTTTTCAATGCCAAATACCGCGAATTAATTGAAATATTTAAAGGGGCGCCAGCAGCGGATCAAACCAAAGCCATTGAGCTCTTGTCTAAAATGGATCCCGCTAATAAAAGTTTTTACGACCAGATCAAAACACCATGAGTTTTTCTGAGCTCTTAATGTCCGATTCGGTCGCAACTTTATTGCAAAATTATTGTCATGAACATGCCTACAGTGAAGTGGTAGTGTTGTGCGATTCGAATACTCAAGTACATTGTTTTCCCCATTTGCAAAAGGCCTACAAGCACATTGTTATGCCAGCGGGCGAACAAAATAAAACGCTTAGAGAGGCAGAAAAAATCATGGACCAATTAATGGCCCTCCATTGCAGCAAACAAACATTATTGGTCAACTTGGGTGGCGGTGTAGTGACTGACATGGGCGGTTTTGTGGCCTCCATTTACAAACGAGGCATTCCATTTGTCAATGTGCCCACTACATTGATGGGTATGGTAGATGCTGCAATAGGCGGTAAAACAGGCGTAGACCACGCTTTTGCAAAAAATATAATTGGCAGTATATATCATCCAAAAGCTGTTATTCTTGATCTTAAATTCTTGAATACCATGCCTGCGGTTGATACTCTTTTGAGTTTTGCGGAAATTTTTAAAATAGCCATTATAGCAGATGCGCAGTTGTGGCAAACGCTTGTTCAAAATCCTTGGCCAAGCCCCAACAGCGAAGCTTTAAAAGCCATTGTGAAAAGCGCAGTTCAAAACAAAATCCAACTGGTTGAGCAAGATCCCTATGATGCCTCAGTCAGACAACTTTTAAATTTTGGACATACCTATGGCCATGCCTATGAATCATATGTGTTAAACCAGGGTAGTAGCACGAGTCATGCTGATGCAGTGCTTTGGGGCATGCATCAAGAAATAGCTTTGGCTGTGCATTTGGGTATTTTAAATAAAGACAAGGCTTTAATCATGCTTAATGGGCTTAATCAGTTTGATTTTCCCAGTAGCCAATGGCAACCTGACTTTAACGCCTTACTCCCTTTTTTAATGGCTGATAAGAAGAATTCACAGCATACAATTGGATTTTCATTGCCAATTGATATTGGTCAAGGGCAGATCCAGATTCAAGTCGATGTGCAGCAATTAAAGAATTGCTATTCGTTGCCAATAATCTAAAAAACATTCGTAATTTGCAGGGGTAAACAGTATGAGTGTTCAGACACAAAAAGATATGAATAAAAGAGCGTTATTAGAGCAAAAAAGACAAGCGTCTTTATTGGGCGGTGGCGAAGATAGAATCAAGTCACAACACGCCAAAGGCAAACTAACAGCCAGAGAAAGAATACACTTCTTGTTGGACGAAAACAGTTTCAATGAAATTGGCGCTTTTGTAACCCATCGCAGCAATGATTTTGGCATGCAAAATCAAAAGTTTTTAGGGGATGGGGTAGTAACCGGTTACGGTACCATTCACGGCAGATTGGTCTATGTGTTTTCACAAGACTTTACCGTATTTGGTGGTTCTTTGAGTGAAACCCACGCTGAAAAAATTTGCAAAATCATGGACTTAGCGCTTCAAAACGGCGCACCAGTCATCGGCTTAAACGATAGCGGTGGCGCTAGAATTCAAGAAGGGGTTGTGTCTTTGGGTGGCTATGCCGATATCTTTTACAGAAATACTATAGCAAGTGGGGTAATACCTCAAATATCTGCCATCATGGGCCCGTGTGCCGGTGGTGCAGTGTATTCGCCTGCCATCACTGATTTTATTGGCATGGTTGAAAACAGTAGTTATATGTTTGTGACTGGTCCTAACGTGGTTAAAACGGTTACCAACGAGGAAGTGAGTTCAGAACAATTGGGCGGTGCCTCAGTGCATTCTTCTAAATCTGGTGTGGCTCATTTTGCTTTTGCCAATGAAGTGGCTTGCTTAACAGGGCTAAAGCAGTTATTGTCTTATGTGCCTCAAAATTGTGAAGAGAAAGCACCGGCTTTACCTTATCAAATTGGGAACGAAACACGCGAACAACTCAGCAAAATAGTGCCAGAAAATCCTAATCAACCATATGATATGCGCGAGGTAATTGAAGGCATAGTGGATGAGAATAGTTTCTTCGAAGTACATAAGAATTTTGCGGATAATATTTTAGTAGGCTTTGCCAGATTAGCTGGTAAAAGCATTGGTATTGTGGCCAATAATCCTGCGGCTTTAGCAGGGGTGTTGGATGTAGATTCATCTACTAAAGGGGCCAGATTTGTTCGCTTTTGTGATGCCTTTAACATTCCACTTTTAGTTTTAGAAGATGTACCTGGTTTCTTGCCAGGAACAGATCAAGAATGGAATGCCATTATTACCAACGGTGCTAAGTTGTTGTACGCCTTTAGTGAAGCTACTGTGCCGCGTATTACTGTCATCACCAGAAAAGCTTACGGCGGTGCTTACGACGTTATGAATAGCAAACACATTGGCGCTGATATGAACTACGCTTGGCCAAGTGCAGAGATTGCCGTAATGGGCGCAAAAGGGGCAGCTGAAATCATCTTCAAAAAAGACATCAGTACTGCTGAAGATCCCAATCAAGCTTGGAAAGAAAAAGAAGCAGAATATGCTGAAATATTTGCCAATCCATACAGAGCTGCAGAACGCGGTTTCATTGATGAAGTCATTTTCCCTGAAGAAACCAGGTCTAAATTGATTTCGGCTTTCAGTATGCTTGAAAATAAAGTTAAAACCTTGCCGCGCAAAAAACACGGTAATATTCCATTGTAAGCCTTATGAAATTAATTTCAGTTGTTGTTCCCTGTTTCAATGAGCAAGAAGTATTTGCAGAGTCATACAAACGATTAAGCGATACTTTAGCCCAATTAGATCCACAGAAATATACCTATGAACTCATTTTTGTGAACGATGGGAGTAAAGACAACACCTTGCAACAGATTCAAGCAACAGTAGCTGCAGACAAACATGTTAAGGGGATTAATTTTGCTCGTAATTTTGGGCATCAAATTGCCATTACTGCTGGCTTAGATTTGTGTACTGGCGATGCCGCAGTTGTGATTGATGCAGATTTGCAAGATCCACCACAGGTTATCCTTGAGATGATAGAAAAGTGGGAACAAGGGTTTGATGTAATATACGGCAAACGCAGAGAGAGAGCCGGTGAAAGCGCATTTAAATTGCTTACAGCAAAGTATTTTTATAGATTCATCAACCGCTTAAGCGATGTAGATATTCCATTAGATACAGGTGATTTCAGATTGATGGATAGAAAAGCTTTAGACCAATTCTTAAGCATGCGAGAAACCTATCGTTTTGTAAGAGGCATGGTAGCATGGATAGGCTTTAATCAAACTTCTGTTGAATACGACAGAGAAAGCAGATTTGCCGGTACAACCAAATACCCATTGAAGAAAATGCTCAGATTGGCCAGCGATGCCATTTTATCGTTTTCAAATACGCCTTTAAAGATTGCCTCATTCGTGGGCTTTTTAGCTTCAATAGCGGCATTTGTAGGCATTCTGTATGCTTTGTACATGCGTTTGTTTACAGAGAATTTTGTACCAGGTTGGACCCTCTTAATGATCTCAGTTTTAATGATAGGCGGTCTTATCTTAATTGTATTGGGCATTATTGGCGAATACGTTGGCCGTATTTATGGCGAAATTAAACGTCGTCCATTGTACATTATCAGAGATAAATTTGGGTTCTAAAACACTATGACAAAACCATCAATCAGTATAATAGGTGCGGGGTTTACCGGACTCAGCTTGGGATATTATTTATCAAAAGCGGGTTGGCAGGTGAACATATATGAAAAAGATGCGGAGGTGGGCGGTTTAGCTGGTTCCTATCAGGTAGAAGGCACCCATCTCGAAAAATTCTACCACCATTGGTTTACCAATGATCAACACATCATGGACTTAATTAAAGACTTGAAACGTGAAGATCACATCATTGTAAGACCAACCAGAACAGGTATGTATTATGCCAATCAATTCTTCAGGTTGAGTTCGCCCTTAGACTTATTAAAATTCAAACCACTTAACTTCATTAACCGCATTCGTTTAGGCTTTGTGGTATTGGCTGTTCGTATGGTCAGAAATTGGAAGACCTTAGAAAACATTACTGCCAAAGACTGGTTGATTAAAATCTGTGGCAAACAGGGTTACGAAGTGGTTTGGGAACCTTTGTTAAAAGGCAAATTCGGTCGATATGCAGAAACCGTTTCAGCTGTTTGGTTTTGGAATAAACTTAAACTAAGAGGCGGCAGTAGAGGCGAAAAGGGTAAAGAATTTTTAGCCTATTACAAAGGGGGCTTTGCCTCATTGGCAGAGTCTATGGTGGAGGCCATACAAAACAATGGTGGTAAAGTAGAATTGAACAAAGCGGTAGCCCATATAGATACCAAGGCCACAATTACATTTTCAGACAATTCAACTGCACAAGCTGATCATACAGTAATCACTACACCCTTGCCCATTGCAGCTAATCTATTAAGATCTGCTTGTGAAGGTGCCTACATTAATCAATTAGAAGCGATTCAGTACATTGGTAATGTTTGTTTAACCCTTGAACTCAATAAGAGTTTAAGCGAGATTTATTGGTTGAATGTGAATGATCCTGGCTTTCCATTTGTGGGCATCATAGAACACACCAATTTTGAACCAACAGAAACCTATAAAGGCCGTCACATTGTCTATTTATCAAAGTACTTGCCTACAGATGAAACCCTCTACAATATGACGCCTGAGGCGTTTTATCAATACGCCATTCCATTCATTCAAAAGATGTTCCCAGACTTTAATCAAGATTGGGTAATCCAATACCATGTTTGGAAAGAGCCTTATTCTCAACCATTGGTAACTAAGCATTACAGCCAGATCATTCCAGGCTTTAAGACGCCTATTCCAACTGTTTATATCAATTCAATGGCGCAAATTTACCCTGAAGACAGAGGCACTAATTATGCCGTTAGAGAGGGCAAACGCATGGCAAATGACTTTTTGTCGGGTAAATTCTAATCTTTGTATTTTTTTTTCAACAGCGTGAAACGTTTTACGTTTTTTAGCGTCTAACACGTAAATGGGCACAATAATTGAATACCAATTCTTGTTGACTCTTTAAGACCATGAGTAGCCAAAAGCAATATTCTGACAAGACCAAAAGCCGTCGCAGAGCGGTTGAAAAACCCATTCGTAAAGATGGTAATGGTACTGAGCAGCACGCTGCTGGTGTATAGTCTTTAGTTACTGCCTTCTTGCATACGCTCAGCATTTTCAGCTACTTTGAGCGCATCTAACATCCCTTGAATTTCGCCTGATAAAAAACTATCTAAAGCGTATACAGTTAAATTGATTCTATGATCAGTTACACGGCTTTGAGGGAAATTATAGGTTCTGATTTTAGCACTTCTGTCGCCACTGGCAACAAGGGTTTTACGCGTACTTGCAATTTTGGAGTTGTGTTCTTCTAAGGCTTTTTCATAGAGTTTCGTTCTAAGCATTTGCATAGCCCTTTCTCTGTTGCCTAATTGAGATCGCTCTACCTGACACACTACCACTATTCCAGAGGGTTTGTGGGTCAATTGCACCTTGGTTTCTACTTTGTTTACGTTCTGACCACCTGCGCCACCACTTCGGCTGGTTTGCATTTCAATATCGGCTGGGTTTAATTGCACATCAACTTCTTCAGCTTCTGGTAAAACCGCTACTGTAGCAGCAGATGTGTGCACACGGCCTTGACTTTCAGTTTTAGGCACCCTTTGAACACGGTGAACACCACTTTCGTATTTTAAATCGCCATAAACATTGCTGCCACTTACTTCTAAAATGACTTCTTTGTATCCACCTGCAGTGCCCTCGTTTTCATCCATGACTTCTACTTTCCAGCCTCTGTTTTCACAGTAACGCATGTACATTTTCATGAGGTCACCTGCAAATAAACTGGCTTCATCACCACCTGTTCCTGCTCTAATTTCTATGATCGCATTTTTAGCGTCTTCAGGATCTTTTGGTATTAATAACAATTTAATTTTTTCCTCCAACACCACCAGTTTTTCACCCATTTCATCAGCTTCTAGTCGCGCCATTTCTTTAAGCTCTTGGTCTTTTTCATTGGCGATAATGTCTTTGGCTTGTTGGTGGTGATTCAACACGTTGCGGTATTCAATGAAGGTGTCTACAACTTCTTTTAACTCGCTGTATTCTTTATTGAGCTGAGCAAAACGTTTCATGTCTTGCATTGTATCAGAGTTGCTCAATAGCAATTCAACTTCTTTATACCTGGCCTCAATGGCGTCAAATTTTTCAATCATGTTGTCTATTTACTCGATGGGGTATTCCCTTTATTCAAGCGTCGCAAAATTAAACAATCGCTGCTTAAAATGTACACATTTTCTTCGGTCTTATAAGCCATTTGGGCGTTTTTAGGCAAGTCCAATGCATACTTTTGAATGTGCCAATTGAGGGGATTGTACTGCATCCATTCGCCTTGCTTTTGATAGCAAATATGTGGGCTTTGCCAATACATTTGAGAGAGGGTATCAACTAATACCAATTTGTTGTAGTTGGTGTATACATCAAAACTCAATATTTGTTGTTGATTCAATACAAAAATTTGTGTGTTAACGTCTAAAATTTGTTTTGGCTGAATGGTTTCAGCGATTTGTAAGGTGTTGAAGGCAGGGCTTTCAAGTAATAGTTCAAGTGCTTTGTTGTATTTCTTTAATTTGAAATCACTCATGTCATAAAGCCAAATTTGATTATCAGAACTTCTAGCTAAGCAAGCAATTTGCAAAATACCGGTTGGGTCAAGATCAATTTGCGATTGAATATTGAGCATATTGTCAAGTATCAATAATTGATTCTGATCTCTATAAAACACAAAAATTTCAAAGGGATTGCTAACATCTATTGACGCAATATTGCCTAATAATTTAACATTGTTACTGGCCGTTTTTTGGCCTTGAACATTGTACTTAATGATGTCGTTTTGCGGAGTTACAATGAAGCAATTGCCCAAATTATCAATGCTCATTTTGCAATTGGCCTGCATAGGAATGGTGTCAGTACTTTGCATGGCATGCGTTTGGCCAAAGCCAAGTAAGCACAGGGTCAACAAACACAGTTTAAAGGGCATCTAAAAGTGTTTTAGCTCAAGGGTTTCACCATTGAATTCTGCATAGGTAAAATCATTTACCCATTCGCCTAAATTGATATAGCTTGATTGTTCATTCAAAGCCAAGGTAATAGGAAAGTGTCT
>JAURIG010000199.1 GCA_030832905.1 Bacteroidota bacterium | reverse complement strand
GTGGCCTTTGTTCATTTTGCCAAGCTTTTTGAATGATAGATGTTTTAGATAATTGTAAAACTTGTTCTTGTACATTTAATTCTACAAGGCGGTCAAATTTACCTTCTTCGGTGGCATGCGTATCCAGTTCTGTTTTATGAAGCCTGTAAACGTCTTTAATATTTTTAAGCCACATATTTAATATTTTATTGTAGCTATGGTTAGACATAGCTGCTTTAACGCCACCACAACCATAGTGCCCGCACACAATTACATGCTTAACTTTTAAGTAGGTTACCGCATAATCTAGTACACTTAATAAATTAACATCGGTATGTACCACCATGTTGGCAATGTTTCTGTGTACAAATATTTCGCCAGGCTGGGTATTTGTGATTTCGTTGGCTGGCACACGACTATCGCTGCAACCAATCCATAAAAAATCGGGTGTTTGAATTTCAGAAAGCCTAGAAAAAAATCCAGGGTCATCAAGTTTACGTTCTTCTGCCCAAGCCTTATTTTCTAAAAGTAGTTTTTCGTAGATTTTCATTTTTTTGTATAATTTATGAGCAAATGATTGGGATTGTATTCGTGTAAACTAAATGATACCGAAATGTTTTTTAAATGAACGTGA
>JAURIG010000198.1 GCA_030832905.1 Bacteroidota bacterium | reverse complement strand
TTCTATCCATATTTTATTAGTATTTTGAAATAATATTTTTAACATGATTCATTTTTACCTTGAAGTCTAATTTATCTATTGCATAATTATGCATTTTTACTTCAAAATCTTCCTGTTTAATTAAATTCAAATACCAGCTAATTATATCAATTATAGAGACTTGGTCTATTTGAAGACAAAAGTCAACAAATTCAAAATCGGGATCATGATGGCCATATATAAATGGAATTCCTCTTGCGCAATATTCTCTATTCTTTATTGTTGAATTACTTTTTAATTTTTTTAAATAAAGTGCAAGTTGCCCTATTCCAATATGAAATTGATTCAATAGTTGAGACAATTCAGCTTGAGACTGATAGGGCCAGCAAAAAACAGACTCATTGACACCAATGGTTTTAGCTAAATTGGTTTCATAAAGCAGATCTTTACCATATATATGTAATTCTATAGCATATTCGCCTGAATAGGCTTTCATGCCTTTCATTAAACGATCTAAACCATTGTATTCAGCTTGACCATTGGCGCCTTTCAAAAACACCATTTTATTAAGAACATTGAAGTATATGGCGAAATGCACAGATACATTCCGGTGATTGCCAAATCTGCGGGCTTCAAAAAAATT
>JAURIG010000197.1 GCA_030832905.1 Bacteroidota bacterium | reverse complement strand
TAAAGTAAAAAATCCAGTTGTTGAGCTTGATGGCGATGAAATGACAAGGATTATTTGGGATTTTATTAAACAAAAACTAATAGTTCCTTATCTAGATATAGACCTTAAGTATTTTGATTTAGGCATGGAAAGTAGAGATAAAACTGACGATCAGATAACAATTGATTCTGCTAATGCAATTAAGAAATATGGAGTTGGAGTTAAGTGCGCAACAATCACTCCTGATGAAGAAAGAGTAAAAGAATTTAATCTTAAAAAAATGTGGAAGTCTCCAAATGGAACTATCAGAAATATATTAGGCGGAACTATATTTAGAGAACCTATTATTTGTAAAAATATTCCAAAATTGGTTCCTTCTTGGACTGATCCTATAGTAATTGGAAGACATTCTTTTGGAGATCAATACAAAGCAACAGATTTTAAAGTACCCGGAAAAGGCAAACTTAAAATTCAATGGGTGTCAGAGGATAATAAACAAACAATCGAGCATGAGGTTTTTAATTTTACAAGCCCAGGTGTTGCGCTTGCTATGTACAACTTAGATGACTCAATAAGAGACTTTGCAAGAGCATGTATGAATTATGGAATTTTAAGAAAATGGCCAGTTTATTTATCTACAAAAAAT
>JAURIG010000196.1 GCA_030832905.1 Bacteroidota bacterium | reverse complement strand
TCTCCAATTGATGTAGAAGATACACAAGGTACAGATCCAGATACAGGCGCTGTTATCACACGTAAGCCTGATGCAAAAGAACCATTTGCAGCGCTTGCATTTAAAATTATGACCGATCCTTTCGTAGGTCGTTTAGCATTCTTCAGATGTTATTCTGGTCACCTAGATGCAGGTTCTTATGTACTAAACGTACGTAGTGGTAAGAAAGAGCGTATCTCTCGTATCATGAAAATGTTTGCGAACAAACAAAACCCTGTAGACTTTATCGAAGCAGGTGATATCGCAGCAGCAGTAGGTTTCAAAGAAATCAAAACAGGTGATACTTTATGTGATGAGAACCATCCAATCACCCTAGAAAATATGTTTATTCCTGAGCCCGTTATCGCGGTAGCTGTTGAGCCTAAAACGCAAGCAGACGTTGATAAAATGGGTATGGCCATTGCTAAATTAGTGGAAGAAGATCCAACACTTCGTGTAAACACAGACGAAGATACTGGTCAAACCATCTTAAGAGGTATGGGTGAATTACACTTAGAGATTATCATTGACCGTATGCGTCGTGAATTTAAAGTGGAAGTAAACCAGGGTGCGCCACAGGTTGCTTACAAAGAATCATTTGGTACCACTATCG
>JAURIG010000195.1 GCA_030832905.1 Bacteroidota bacterium | reverse complement strand
ATCATCATCATCTGATGAAGAAAACGCAAAAATCTTGGCTCAATATGAAAAAGAAAAAGCGCAAGCAGATGCTGACTACGATAGAGAAATGGCTGAATATCCAGTTAAGGTGAAGGCAGCTGATGAAAAATACGAAAAAGCAATGGCTGAGTATAACGACAAATCATTAGCTAAAAAAATTCTTGAAAAACAATTATTGAACGAAAACACTAAGCCTGTAAAGGATTATGTACCTCAACCTTATAAAAGAAATGTACCGAAACCAGATATTAAAACGGTGTACGATTACCCTTCTTTGGCTTCTACTTATTTGAAATTAGATGGTTTTTCTAAAGGAACTGATAATGCATTGACATACCACGTAAATATGCAAGGTTTTGAGCATTCTCAACCATCAGTAAAAACCGAAATTAAAAAGGAATCTAAAATTGTAAATGGTTCAGCTACAACGGTAGACGTCACTTACTACTGGGTTGAATTCACATACAGAAATCAAATGAGTGTTCGTGTGGCAAATGCTGCCAACCAAGAAATTTATTTCGTTGCTCCAACAGAATTGGCGGAATTTAAAACTTATAAATCAACATCCAGTAAAACGGCTCCTTCAAGTGATTATGCCGCACTTTTTAGAACTGTTGAAGAAAAAGTATTG
>JAURIG010000194.1 GCA_030832905.1 Bacteroidota bacterium | reverse complement strand
TTACAAGAAAAACAAGCAGCCGCTTTATTAGGAGGCGGTGCTGTGCGTATAGAAAGTCAGCATAAAAAAGGAAAATTAACTGCACGCGAACGCATTCAGTTACTACTAGACGAAGGTTCTTTTGAAGAGATTGGTATGTTGGTAGCACATCGATGCAAAGATTTTGGCATGGAGCAAGAATCGTATTTAGGCGATGGTGTTATTACAGGATATGGAACCGTAAACGGCCGATTGATATATGTATTCTCACAAGATTTCACCGTGTTTGGTGGTAGCTTGTCGGAAACACATGCCGAAAAAATATGTAAGCTTATGGATTTGGCGGTGCAAAATGGCGCCCCATTAATTGGCTTGAATGATAGTGGTGGTGCGCGTATCCAAGAAGGCGTTGTGTCTTTGGGTGGCTATGCCGATATCTTTCATCGCAATGTAAAAGCATCGGGCGTTATTCCTCAGTTGTCGGCTATTATGGGCCCTTGCGCTGGTGGTGCGGTGTATTCTCCAGCAATTACCGATTTTATTTTAATGGTAGAAAAAACTTCCTACATGTTCGTTACCGGACCTAATGTAGTAAAAACGGTTACCCACGAAGAAGTAACGAGCGAAGAATTGGGTGGTGCTACTACTCACGCTTCTAAATCGGGGGTTACGCATTTTGCCATGGCCAACGAAGTAGAATGTATCGAGTATGTAAAAAAATT
>JAURIG010000193.1 GCA_030832905.1 Bacteroidota bacterium | reverse complement strand
ATTTGATTGAATCTAGAATATTTAGTAATTTTTGTTACATGCCATCTGTTTCCAGAGCACCAAAAAATATAATAAGGTTTTTCTATTCCTTGTATACAACCAGAGCAACCATCATAATAACCTATGATAGTATCTAGTCCTAATGCCTTTAAACTATCAATATATCTATCACCTTCTGATTTTGAATCAATATGTTCAACACATACTGTATTGTATTTACTCATTGAACAACCTGTCAATAATATAAGAATTAGTGATTGTAATAGTCTTTTCATATGAATGCGCCAAACTAGATTAAATGCGTGTACGTCGTCAAGTTCATTAGGACAAGTGTTAAACAAAACAAATTTTCCGTATTTCATTTTTCATTTTCTGAATTAAACTTGATATGATTTAATACTCTGATGTGAATTTTGTGAATGATGTAGTCGCTCCATAGTTGCCAATATGCTGCAGGTTTTATGTTGTGATAATACCAAGTTGTCCCTTCCAACAATGTTTTATCGTTGGGCAAAGCAACGAGTTTGAACTGTCCTTGCTTGGATACAAAATAATCATGTAAGTGAGGTGCATCGATATCCCAGAAACTCAATTCTTTCATCGGTGCCGGTTGTTCAACAACATCAAACTTCAATAATTTCGCTTCGTCCCATACTGTAATTGGTTCAACAAAACTGCCAGTAGTAAAATTACAATGTCGCAC
>JAURIG010000192.1 GCA_030832905.1 Bacteroidota bacterium | reverse complement strand
CGCGATGATTTGTCAATGGCGTACACACCGGGCGTTGCTCGCGTATGTACTGCAATTGAAAATGACCCATTGCTCTCACATAAGTACACCATTCGTAAAAACACTGTTGCCATTGTGAGCAATGGAACTGCGGTGCTCGGGCTTGGCGACATCGGCCCAGAGGGTGCAATGCCCGTGATGGAGGGCAAGGCACTCCTGTTCAAAGAATTTGGTGGAGTTAATGGCTTTCCCATTTGCATCAATGCTCGCACTGCAGATGAAGTAGTCGATTTTGTACAGCGCATCGCACCAACATTTGGTGGAATCAATTTGGAAGACATTAAAGCACCTGAGTGTTTTGAAATTGAAGAACGGCTGCGTGCAAGTCTTGACATCCCCGTGTTTCACGACGACCAACACGGCACAGCAGTGGTCACATTGGCAGCGTTGTGGAACTCTTTGAAAATCACAGGCAAGAAAATGGAAGACCTCACCGTTGTCATCGCTGGCGTCGGCGCTGCAGGTGTTGCCATTGGCAAAATTCTTCTTAATGCTGGTATTGGCGATGTCATTGGTTGCGATCGCGTGGGCGCCATCTATACCGGTCGCGGTGAAATGAACTCTGCAAAAGAATGGTTTGCAGCGAACACAAATGCTTCACGAAAAATGGGAACCATTAGTGACGTCATGAAAGGTGCAGACGTATTTGTTGGAGTGAGCGGGCCA
>JAURIG010000191.1 GCA_030832905.1 Bacteroidota bacterium | reverse complement strand
TGAGTGGCTGTAAAGACTTTACCAAGGGCTTCATTGATAGCGGCTGCATCATTTCCATTGGCTGCTTCTTGTACAGTTTTAATTACAGATTCGATTTCTGTTTTTTCGGAATCTGTAATCTTATCGCCGTGTTCAGCTAGATCTTTCTTGATGCTGTGCAGTTGTGATTCAGCCGAGTTACGTGCTTCAATTAGTTCACGTGCCTTTTTATCAGCATCAGCATTTTCTTCTGCTTCACGGATCATCTGTTGAATTTCACTATCACTTAGCCCACTGTTGGCCTTGATAGTAATATTCTTTTCTTTGTTTGTCTTTTTGTCTTTGGCCGAAACATTTAAAATACCGTTGGCATCAATATCAAATGTAACTTCGATCTGCGGCATACCACGTGGTGCGGGTTCAATACCCTCTAGGTTAAATTCGCCTAAGAGTTTATTGAACGCACACAACTCACGCTCGCCTTGGAAGACCTTGATAGTAACAGCTGGTTGATTGTCGTCAGCTGTACTAAATGTTTGATTTGCCTTAGTAGGGATAGTTGTATTCTTTGTGACTAGTTTAGTCATAATACCGCCAACTGTTTCAATGCCTAAGCTCAATGGTGTAACATCCAATAACAGAACGTCTTTCTTGTCGCCTGCTAGTACGGCACCTTGAATAGCAGCACCGGCGGCAACTGCTTCGTCTGGGTTCACATCCTTGCGTGGTGCTTT
>JAURIG010000190.1 GCA_030832905.1 Bacteroidota bacterium | reverse complement strand
GCAGGTGATTTAAGTGGCATAACCAGTGGTAGAGTGCCTGGGTGGTTTGATCGTTTTTCAAAACCCCCACATGATATCCGCAGTGAGAAAAGTTGGGAGAACAAAATCAACCGCATGGTTGAACAAGCGCCTCAATGGGATATTGTAGCTATTGCAGGTGTTCCAGCTTGGATACAAATTCTATTTGAAAAAATCATTGCGAAATACCGACTTAAAAACATCCATGATATTTGGCCCAATTTCAGTGTATACATTTGGGGTGGCGTAGCCATTGAACCTTATAAAAAGAGTTTAGATGCTTTATTGGGGCAGCCCATCATGTATTTTGAAACCTATTTGGCATCAGAGGGTTTTGTTGCTTATCAAAATAAGAAAGATGCCAGTGGCATGCGATTGAATTTCAAAAATGGGATGTTCTTCGAATTTGTACCTTTTAATGAAGAAAACTTCGACAATGATTACAATTTAAAGCCCAATGCTCAAGTTGTAAGCATTAAGCATGTCGAAAAAAACATTGACTATGCCATTTTGCTCACCACTTGCTCTGGCTCATGGCGATACCTAATTGGCGATACCATTCAGTTTACAGATACCGACTTATGTGAAATCAAAATCACCGGCAGAACCAAACATTTCTTGAGTATTTGCGGCGAACACTTAAGCGTAGACAACATGAATGAAGCAGTGGCAAAGCTGAGTGATTATTTGGAAACGCC
>JAURIG010000018.1 GCA_030832905.1 Bacteroidota bacterium | reverse complement strand
ATTCAACCATTCACCATTCGATTAGATGCACCAGTGTTTTTAAATACACCACCGTTTGTTGCCTCAGGGTTTTTACAAAATCGTTGGGTAATTGGTATAGGAAGAAGTTTTTAAGTATGAAAAGTCAACTCAAAAAAATAGCCGTATTGTTGGGTTTTGTAGGCCTGTTCATCGGTTCAGCCTTGTGGATGTATTTTAAATATATTCAAAATAAACCAAAGATTAAAATCATTGCCCCTAGGACTACAGTTGACCCAATAAAATTTGATAGTGTATTGTTCAATACACAACACCAAATAAAAAAGCGCTAATGTATTTGATTGGCGTCAAGCGCTTTCTGATACAGGTTGGCATTTTTTAAATGGGCTTTGTAATTGCTTGCAAAAACATGGTAGCCACTAAAATCTGCTTTAGCGCACATAAATAAATATTGATGTTGTGCAGGATTTAAAACTGCTTTTATAGCTTCCAAACTCGGCGAACAAATTGGCCCAGGAGGTAGCCCTTTGTATAAATAGGTGTTGTAGGGCGATTCAACAGCCAAGTGGATGTTCAAAATGCGTTTGAGACCAGGCATTTTAAGGGCGAATTTGATGGTAGGATCAGCTTGAAGCGGCATGCCAATGCGCAATCGGTTCAAATACATGCCCGCAATCATGGGCATTTCTTCTGCTTGATTACTTTCTTTAGCCACTATGCTAGCCAAAGTACTTACTTGTATAGGCGTTAATCCTTGAGCTTTTGCAAGATTGATTTTACTGCTGTCCCAAAATTGATGGTATTGTTTCTGTAAATAGCTGAGCACTTCTTGGGCTGAACTGTGGAACAACATATTGTAAGTGTTGGGCAGCATGAGTGCAAATAAGTTAGTGTCATTAAAACCGAGTGTCTTTAAAAACAAGCTGTCTTTCATGCAGTCAGCCATTTCTAAACTATCGCCTTCAAATTTTAAACCGTAAAGCTTTTGCACTTGATGCAATTGAATCATGGGTTTTATTGTGAAATCAATTGACTTGAATTGACCTTCTCTAAACAGTCTGCAAATATCAACATAAGTCATATTGGGGGTTATGGTATAACGCCCTTGCTTAAGGCCATTTTGCATGTGCATCTTTTCGGCAATTATTGTCATAAGCCATGGTGATTTCAAATCATAAGTTTCTAAGTAATGGATTACTGAATCTGCTTGGTCATCTTGATCCAAAGTAATCACAATAGGTTTTTCAATGGCTAAGGCGGCAGATTTAAATCTGTAAAGCCCCCATGCGGCTATTATTACAATTGTCCCTATACTAATTAGAATGGCTTTTTTCATTGCTGCTTGCAAACATACAAAATAAATATATGCTTCTTAAAATAGACGCCCGATGATATCTTAGGCCTTTCATAATAAATGCTTTTTATATTTTTGTGTATGCAAGTCATTGAAACAGGCATCCAAGGTTTAGTCATATTACAACCAAAAGTATTCAAGGATGCTAGGGGTTATTTTTTGGAGTCATACAATCAAGTGAGTTTAAAAGCATTGGGAGTTGACGCGGAGTTTGTTCAAGACAACCAATCCATGTCAAATAAAGGTACCATAAGGGGGTTGCACTTTCAAAAACCACCACATGCGCAAGGTAAACTTGTAAGAGTCATTAAAGGCGCTGTTTTGGATGTAGTAGTTGATATTCGTAAATCTTCATCAACTTATGGTCGAACCTATTCAATTGAATTGAGCGAAGAGAATTTTACTCAGTTTTATATTCCACCTGGTTTTGCCCATGGCTTTGAAGTGCTCAAAGATGAAACCATATTTGTGTACAAATGTACAGACGTATATCATCCTGAACTAGAGGGTGGTTTACCCTGGAACGATGCTGATTTAGCCATTCAATGGCATACACAAACGCCTATTCTTTCAGATAAGGACCAGAAGTATGCCGCATTCTCAACTTTTGAGTCGCCGTTTTAAGCCTCCAGGGCTTTGCTCATAGCTTGGTTTAAGACTTTAGGATCGGCTTTGCCTTTGCTTAGTTTCATTGCTTCACCAACAAACAAGCCTAATAAACCTTTTTTACCCGCCTTGTATTCTTGAACTTTCTCTGGGAATTGACCAATTACTTGCGACACGATTTGATCAATCAAATCACTGTCTTGTGATTGGATCACATTCAATTGTTCTGCTATGGCTAAAGGCGATAATCCAGGGCTTTCTATGAGTTTAGGAAATACCATTTGAGCAGCTGCGGTATGACTCAATAGGCCTTCTTCGATTAAAGCTATTAGGGCGGCAATGGATTCGAACGATACCGGAAATTGTGCAATTTCTGAAGCCGTTTCATTGAGATAAGATTTGATCGGACCAAGTAACCAATTAGCAACTGCTTTATAGTTTTTGCTGTGCTGAGTTAATTGTAAATAATACATGGCGGTTGCCTGATCATCTGTTATGGTTTTGGCATCGTAGTCGGATAAACCAAATTCATTTTTCAGTTGTGCATAGATGGCCTCTGGTAATTGAGGCATCTCTGCTTGTAATCTGTCAATAAGCGATTGTTCAACCACAAATGGCGGTAAATCTGGTTCAGGGAAATACCTGTAATCATTAGCGGCCTCCTTTGAGCGCATACTAAAGGTATTGCCTTTAAGGGCATTAAATCCTCTGGTTTCTGAGATGATTTCAATGCCTTGCTCTGTTAGTTCAGTTTGTCTGATGATTTCACTTTCAATGGCGCGTTTGACATTGCTAATAGAATTCATATTTTTGACCTCTACCTTGGTGCCAAATGTTAAAGATCCAACAGGTCTGATTGAAATATTGGCATCACATCGCATGGAACCTTCCTCCATATTGCCATCACAGATGCCTAAATACCTTACCAACTGCCTGAGTTCACTTACATATTCATAAGCTTCTTCTGCAGATCTAAGTTCAGGCTCACTCACGATTTCTATCAAAGGCACACCTGCGCGATTGTAATCCACTAAGGTGTCATAGAGGTCTTGATCATGCATGCTTTTGCCACTGTCTTCCTCCATGTGGATACGGGTTAAACCAATGGACTTTTCTCTGCCATCTTTTAATTTGATTTTAACAGCACCACCTTTACAAATAGGGGTTTTATCTTGAGTTATCTGATAGCCTTTTGGCAAGTCAGCATAAAAGTAATTTTTGCGATCAAATTGGTTGAATCTTGAAATATCACAGCCAAGGGCTAAACCCATTGTGATGGCTTTTTCAACTACTTGAAGGTTGTGTTTAGGAAGGGTACCAGGGTGGGCAAGGGTAATTGGGCTCACTTGGGTATTGGGCATGGCTCCATATTCAGCAGAGTCTGAACAATAAGCTTTGCTTTGAGTCAATAATTGAACGTGTATCTCTAATCCTATAACCGCTTCGTATGTCATAAACTTTTGCGAAATTAGTCATTAATCGCCAATTGAATCAGACAATTTCTGATTATTTTTATGGCGATCAGCATCTCTTTTGGTTTTCTTTTCAATAGACTTCAATAGGGCTTGGTTGAGGTTAACCCCAGTTTGATTGGCTAAGCACAATAGCACCCATAAAACATCTGCCATCTCATCTGATAAATCGGTTTTGGTTTCGCCGTTTTTGTACGATTGTTCACCATAGGTTCTAGCCATACCTCTTGCCAATTCACCAACTTCTTCCATTAAAATACTCATATTGGTGAGCTCATTAAAATACCTTACACCAATGGTTTTAATCCATTGATCCACCAAAGCTTGAGCTTCTGAAATACTGAGATTTTGCTCGGACATATTAATAGCTGTGTTGAGCGGCCAACCAACGCTCTGCGTCAAGAGCAGCCATACAACCACTTCCTGCAGCAGTTATAGCCTGTCTGTAGATTTTATCTTGGGCATCACCACAAGCAAAAACCCCTTCAACATTGGTATAAGAGCTACCAGCTTTGGTTTTGATATAACCTTGCTCATCCAGTTCAAGATAAGGCTTGAAAAGATCAGTGTTTGGATGGTGACCAATAGCTACAAAAAAGCCTGTAACATCAATGGTTTTCATGCTGCCGTCTAAGGTGTTTTTAAGCCTAGCTCCACTCACCATGGTATCGCCTAAAATCTCATCGGTTTCATGGTTGAAATGGACTTCAATATTAGGGGTATTTAAGACGCGTTGTTGCATGGCTTTTGAAGCCCTGAAAGTATCTTTTCTAACAATCATATGGACTTTCTTACACAATTTAGCCAAGTAAGAAGCTTCTTCACAAGCAGTATCTCCTGCTCCAACTATTGCAACATCTTGGCCTCGATAAAAGAAGCCATCGCAAACAGCACAAGCACTCACACCACTGCCATTCAATCTTTGTTCACTCGGAATGCCTAACCATTTTGCGCTTGCGCCAGTAGCAATAATCACTGCCTGAGCCATTATGGTTTTTTGATCATCCACTATACACTTAAAAGGTCTTTGGCTAAAGTCAACTGAAGTCACAATGCCATATCGAATATCTGCTCCCAATCTTTGAGCTTGTTTTTTAAAGTTGTCCATCATGGTAGGTCCCATAATTCCATCAGGATAACCCGGATAATTTTCAACTTCAGTTGTAATGGTCAATTGTCCGCCAGGTTGAATGCCTTCGTACAACACAGGTTTCATCTCAGCACGAGCAGCGTAAATAGCTGCTGTAAAACCGGCAGGGCCACTGCCTATAATTAAACACTCAACGTTTTCTGTCTCTTGATTCATGTTTGCAAAATAATTTAAAAATGATGGATCTCACAAATAGAAATCAACAATTTAACCATCATTTTATGCCCAATTATTTGTTTTTATGAAGCAGTCCAAAACTCACTCCAAAATACAAATCGGTGCCGTTAATGTTGTTGTTTTTTAATTGACTTAAGAGGTTGTCTGATCCAAAAAAGACAGGCCCCATTCTAAAATACAAGCCTAAACGGGTTTGTCTGTAATCATTCATGAGGCCAATAGGTAATGAAAATTCAAAACCTTTTGACTCAATTCTTGGCAATAGCATTAAGTAAGAAGCTCTTCGCATGCCCATGGTTTGTCTGCCCCTTACATCTTGAGACCAATTCATGCCCACATAAAACATTTTAAAAATATGGTAATCGAATTGTAAGTTTAAACTAGTTGGTAAGGTGTTGCTCACATTGATTTTACTAGAATCTATTGTGAACATTGTCCGTAGAACACTGTCGGTATACTTTAAACCTTGTTCTGAACTTGTACTCCAAGCTTGAGCAAAGGCAGGTGTAAAGTGCATGGTTTTGTTGCCAGTATTTTGAATTCTGCTGTGAACCATATTGCTGCCATAATTGATTTTACCACCGTCTAAAAGACTTATGCCTGCTCTCAGTTTATAACCTGCAGTGCTGTTACCGCCATCTTTAAGTTCATAGCTTGCTCCAAAATCATAGGCGAAACTCTTGCCTTGAACAGCATTGTTGAAAAAATTGGTGTTGACTCTATTCAGATTGCTGAATTCATTTGGGTCTGAATAACCATATTCTAAATCGGTTTGGCCAAATACAATAGAGTCTGTGCCATCTGCTTTCACTTGTAAACCTCTGTTTTTGACAAAAGCAGTCGCATATCCCATCACTAATTTTGGTGTTACGCCAATTTTAAACATGGTTTTCTCATTGTCAATTATGGTTTTAGCTATTGTTAGCCCCAAAGTACCGTAAGCATTGGCTTGAATAGAAAATGCATTGTCGCCAAAGGTTTGTCCTACTTGAAATTGATTAGGGCCACTGTAGGAAAGCGTGCCATTAGAGCTGTCAATTCCGTAGCGTGCTAAACGTGCCAAGGGTTCGGCCACATTGTTGATTTGAAAATTAACTGTATTAATGTATTGAATGCCAAGAGCCAAACCTGCAGGCAATTGCAACATGAAACCAGGGGCTTTAGTTTGGTAGTATAGATTGAAATTTTTAGAACGGCCATTCACAGATTCTTTCAGCCAATCTTCATTAAAAATGATACTACCATTACTGTTTTTGTATTGAGCAGGGACATTTCCACTGATCAAATCAAACAATGAAAAGGGTGCCGATAAACTTAAGTAATCATTGTTGAATCCGAAGCCTGCTGTTGCTGTATTGAAATAGAATTTATGCCTTGTGTTGGTGATGTTGGCAGGATTTAAGTTGCTTTGGTGTATACCCCCATAATTGCTTTGTTGCAAACCAAAATAGGTTTGTGCTTTAGTCAATGTTGTAAAGGATAAAAACAGAATAGTTGAGATGAGATGAACTTGCTTCATGATTGATTTTTTAAATTACATTTGCAGTATGAAGGCAACAAATAGTATGCGTAAATTACCTGTTGTGTCATCTTTTTTGGCAGGACTTGCTGTGGCTATGGGTGCAATAGGTGCTCATTGGTTTGCTCAACAATCAGTGGCCCCAAAAGCTATTGACATCTATAATAAAGCAAGTTTTTATTTACTCATACACGCTGTTGCAGTAACTGCGTTGTGTCTCATCAAAAATACAACAAATTGGACAATTAAAAGCAACAGACCCATATGGTTGATGTTCTGGGGTGCCTTAGTGTTTTCAGTTTCTGTGTATTTGGTGGCATTTTCTTATTTGCCTCATTTAGAGGCTTTAAAAATGGCAGGTGCAATTGCACCAATTGGTGGAATTGGGATGATATTAGCATGGATAGAATTGGCTTACGAAATTTATAAACACTCATGATACAAGTTTTATTAATGCGACATGCTCATTATTCGCCTATTCCGGGTAAAAGCCATAGTGAGTGCCCTATAGATACTATTGGTCAATCTCAATGTGCTGAAGTAGCTAAGCAGATTAAACAACTTGGATTAAATTTTAATATTGGATTTTGCAGTGATTTACAAAGAGGACAAGATACCCTTGCTCAACTTCAATCCAATGGCGTCAACTTTGGTACGCTTAAAACTTATGCTTACAATCAATACATTCATACTTCAGCGATCTTGAGTTTATTAAAATCTGAAGTGGCCAACAATCAAACCGTTTTATGGGTAGGGCATAATCCAAATTTAGAAGCTTTATACTATGATTTAACTGGAGAAGACTTGTTTTTTGATCATTGTAAGGGTGTTTTGTTAAATTTTGAGGATGGCATCAAGCCATTAAAAGGCATTAAAATAACAGTCATTCAACCATAACATGTCTGATACTCAAGAATTGATTGAATTGTATGCTGAGGTATTGTTGCCTTTACCCTTAAGGCAATTGTATACATATAGAATTCCAATCGATTTGTTTGAACAGGCTGTTGTTGGGAAGCGTGTGTTTGTGCCTTTTGGCAATAAGAAGGTTTATACTGGCCTCATTATAAATATTCAAACGCAAGCGCCTCAGCATTATGAAGCCATTAATATCATTAGCATCATAGACGATAATCCGCTGATAGGTCCTGAACAAATCAAATTATGGCAATGGATAGCCGATTATTACATGTGCACCATGGGAGAGGTGATGGCCGCAGCTTTGCCTTCAGGACTCAAATTGGCCAGTGAAACTTATGTTTCGCTTGATGAGACTCAAATCATCGATGAACAGGTTTTAGATCCTCGGGAATTACAAATCATTGAAGCCCTAAAAGGCAAAGATAAATTAAGGGTTTCTGATTTGGAGAAAGTATTGCACTCCAAATCGTCTTTGGTTAAAATCATTAAAAGTTTATACGACCGTCAATTGATTTTAATGTTTGAGGATGTGCCCGATGCCTACAAACCCAAATTAGAAACCTACATCGCCATTAACAATAGTCTTGATGAAGCGATGATAACAGACCATTTGAATCGCTTGGAGTCTAAAGCTAAAAATCAATTTCAAGTTTTGATGGCTTTGTTGTCTTACCCCAATCAAACGGTAAAAAAATCTTTAGCCATTCAACAGTATCAATTGTCAAATACGGCGATAAAGGCTTTAGTAGACAAAGGTATAGTTGTTACTTATAAAGAAGCCGTCTCAAGATTAGAACAATTTACAAGCTCAGATACAGCTTATGCGCTTTCTGTTGAACAATTAGATGCGGTCTCTCAAATTCAAACCTTTTTTAAGGAGCATAAATCTGTTTTGTTACATGGTGTTGCCGCTTCTGGTAAAACCTTTGTTTATATAGAACTCATCAAATCCATCTTGGCCAAAGGGCAGTCAGTCTTATTGTTGATCCCAGAAATCGCTTTAACAGAACAATTGATTCAGCGTTTAGAAGTGTATTTTGGCGATAGTATGATGGTGTCTCATGCAAGGTTTTCAAAGCATGAAAAGGTTGAAATTTGGAACAAAGCCCAAAGTGGTGAAGTTAAATTATTGCTTGGCTCAAGGTCATCTTTATTTATGCCTATGCAGCAGTTAGGGCTGATCATAGTAGATGAAGAACATGAATCTGCCTACAAACAACACGAGAAGAATCCGCGTTATCACGCTAGAGATTTAGCCTTGGTATGGGCTAAATCATTAGGGATACCGGTCTTGATGGGTTCCGCTACGCCTTCAGTAGAAAGCTATTACAACGCCCTAACAGGTAAGTTTGGATTGGTTGAATTGCAACATAAATACCATCAAACCAGTCCAACACAAGTTAAGCTCATTAATATTCATAAAGAGAGTGAAGAGCCGATGCAAGGCTTGTTTTCTGAGTCATTGCTGCAAGCCATGGACGCCTGTATTAAAGCAAGTAAGCAAGTAATATTGTTTCAAAACCGCAAAGGCTATGTGCCCATGTTGGAATGCAATGTTTGTGGTTGGGTAAGTAAGTGTGTGAATTGCGATATTGCATTAACTTATTATAAGTATTCTAATAACTTAAGGTGTCATTATTGCGGTTATCAACAAGGTAATATTAGTAAGTGCTCGGCTTGTGGAAATCACAGCATGGAGATTCAAGGGTATGGTACTGAACGCATAACTGAAGAATTGCAATTGCTCAAGCCAGAATGGCGCGTGATGCGTTTTGATCAGGACAGCACTAGGCAGAAAAATGCCTACAGGCAATTGCTGAATGAGTTTGAATCTGGGGCATTTGATGTTATGGTTGGGACGCAAATGGCCGTTAAGGGATTGGATTATGGCAAAGTAGGATTAACAGCCGTTTTGAATGTTGATCACTTAATGAATATCCCAGATTACCGTTCCAATGAAAGGGTCTTTCAATTGTTGACTCAATTAGCTGGTAGGGCAGGAAGAACCTTTTCTGATGGACAGCTTTTAGTTCAAACCAAACAAGTGAATCACCCTTTGTTAGCCTTTGTTCAACAAGGTGAATACAAAGCCTTTTATCAACAGCAAATAGTTGAGCGCGAACAATTTCATTATGCACCCTTTTCAAGGTTAATAAAATTGACGTTAAAGCATGCTTCAGCTCAGGCTATTCAAAAATCAACAGCATTGTTTGCTCAGCTCTTAAAACAACAGCTGGGCGACAGTGTACTTGGTCCTGAAACACCCTATGTGTCTAAATTGAGAAATCAATATTTGCGAAACATTTTGGTCAAATACGATGCGAATAAAAGTCCTAAAGGGATTAAACCATTCATTTTAAAACGTTTGATTATATGATCAAGCAACATCAAATCAAAGGCCTTCAATTACAAATAGACGTTGATTGTTAAGTGCTGGCGTATTGACGGATTTTGTCAATTACTGTTTGCATATCAGCTGGGACTGCACTATCAAAAGCAATGGGTTGATGTGAAGCCGGATGAATAAAACCTAGCGTTTTAGCATGCAATGCTTGACGGTTTAAACTGCTCAAACAATTGCTAATAAAGGCCTCGTATTTTGGAAGTTTACTGTGCGCCAAAATTTTATGACCACCGTATGCCTCATCTGCAAACAATGTGTGGCCTATGTGCTTCATGTGCGCTCTGATTTGATGGGTTCTACCAGTTTCTAGTTCACATTGTACTAAAGTGCAAAAGCCAAATCTTTCAAGCACTCTGTAGTGAGTAACTGCGTGTTTGCCCATATCGCCTTCAGTGAATACCGCTGATAATCTTCTGTCTTTTAAATCGCGACCAATATGGCCCCTAATGGTGCCTTGATCCTCTTTAACATTGCCCCATACCAAGGCGTGGTATTGTCTGCTAATGGAGTGGTCGTAGAATTGTTTAGCCAAATGCACCAAGGCATCTTCTGTTTTAGCAACTAATAATAAACCTGAAGTGTCTTTATCTATTCTATGCACCAAACCTGGTCGCATGTCGTCACTGAATTCTGGCAATTGGTGAAAATGATACAGTAAAGCATTGACCAACGTGCCACTATAATTGTTGTATCCTGGATGCACCACCATGCCAGCCTCTTTGTTGAGTAAAATGATGTCATCATCTTCATATACCACGTTTATGGGCAGATTTTCTGGAATTAATTCAGGATTTCTTGGCGGATTAGGTAAGACTACGGTGATCAAATCATTTGGTTTGATTTGATAATTGCTTTTAACCGTTTTTTGATTGACTAAAACACTGCCAATTTCTATGCCCTTTTGAACTTTAGTTCTGGTGGCATTTTCAATGCGCATGGTAACAAATTTATCAAGGCGCATAGGTTCTTGGCCCTTATCAGCAACAAACCTATAATGTTCGTATAAATCTTGTTCTTCTTGTGTCTCGTCTATAATCAAAATGAATACAAAGTTAAGGTTTACAATAAAATTTTCAATTAAAAACCTAATTGGCTATTTTCGCGATTATTAAACTTAAAACCATGGTTATCAATCACGAATACGCTTTAGGTAATTTTTATGCTCAGATTCAATATGCCTTGGATCATTACAAATCTCATGGTTTAAAAGCCAATCAATTCAATAATGTTGTCATTGGAGGCTTAGGAGGATCTGGAATAGGCGGTAGAATAGCGAAATCCTACTTTTTCAACAAAGCAAGTATTCCTGTAGAAGTATACAGTGATTATGTATTGCCTCAATATGCTAACAACAAAACCTTGGTGGTTTTAGGCTCTTATAGTGGTTTAACTGAGGAAACTTTAGCCATGTATACTGAAGCTAAAGCAAGAGGTTGTCAAATCATTTGTATCAGCTCTGGGGGCACTTTAAGTGAATGGGCTCAAGCAGATGGATTGGTTTTATATCCTATCGCTACAGGGTATCAGCCAAGAATGGCTTTAGGCTTTTCCTTAACATACAATTTGTTGTTGTTAGCTGAGTTATTCGGTCTTTCCATCCAAAATGAATTAAGTGCACTCAAAGGTATCTATGAGGTTGAAGCTACCCAAACTAAAGCGCAAACTGCTTTAGACTTTTTCAAACACGCCCTTAATCACAAGTTTGTTTTAGTAACAGATATCAATACGGAAGCAATCGGGACGCGTTTTGCTCAACAAATCCAAGAAAATGCAAAAGTTGAAGCCTTTGTGAATTGTCTGCCAGAAGCCAATCACAATGTGTTTGAAACCTATTATGGCTTGTTGCCAAGTAATTTTATTTTCTTAAACAGTCAAGACAATGATCGTAACAATGGTCGCTTTGCCTACCTAAAACAATTGCTAGAAAAACAAGGTAATTTAGTCTATGAATGGCCGCTACATGGCACCGCTATTCAGGATATGTATGCCATCATATACTTAACCGATTGGTTCTCTATTTTATTGTCAAACCAATTAGGCGCAGACAATATGAGTGTGCCTAATATTTCTGGATTAAAAACCTTCTTAACTACCTTTTAAACGATGAAATTAGTTACTTATAAAACCTCAGATCAAACTGGCAAATTAGGCTTGTTGATCAATGAACAAATATTTGATGTCCATGCTTTAGACCAAAGTATCCCGAATAACATGTTGTCATTTCTTCAACAAGAAGAAATGGGAATGGACCGCATGAGAACTTTGGAAGCCAAAATCAGCAATGGTCAATTCGAACCAGATGCAATGTATGCTCAAGCCAATTTGTTGGCACCTATTCCAAATCCGACCAGTTGTAGAGATGGTTATGCTTTTCGTCAACACGTTGAAGCGGCTCGTAGAAATCGTAAAGTACCAATGATTGCAGAATTTGATTCTTATCCCATTATGTATTTTACCAACCACAATGCAGTGCAAGGGCCTGGAGATGTTTGGTGCATGCCAGATCATTTCAATAAATTGGATTTTGAATTAGAGGCAGCAGTTGTATTGGGTAAAAAAGGTAGAAATATTAAAGCTGAACACGCGGATCAATACATTGCAGGTTACATGATCATGAATGACATGAGCGCAAGAACCTTGCAAATGGAGGAAATGTTATTGAACTTAGGTCCAGCAAAAGGTAAAGATTTCTCTACCGTAATTGGTCCATATATGGTTACACCTGATGAATTAGCGTCTTATAAAACTTCTGCTAAGCCCGGTCATGTGGGCAATAGTTACGCCTTAGAAATGACTTGTAAAGTTAATGGCATAGAAGTAAGTAGAGGCAGTGTGGCTGATATGGATTGGACCTTTGCTGAAATCATTGAACGTTGTGCCTATGGGGTAGATGTATTTGCAGGCGATGTCATAGGATCAGGTACTGTGGGCACAGGTTGCTTTTTAGAATTAAATGGCACTGGTTTACTCAATGATCCAAATTATGCTGTACAATGGTTAAAAGCCAATGATGTGGTTGAAATGGAGATCACCGGTTTAGGCAAATTGAGCAATACCATGAGAGCCGTTGACTCAGACTTTTCTATACTGGCGCTTAAGAAATAAGCTCAGATATTAAACGCAATTTTATAGTTTTTGTTAGTCTAGTAAATTTACCATCGCTTTTGCAAGCTTTTAGATGGTGAATTATGAAGCACTCAAATATGCCTTGGCCTTAAGGCAAATTAAAGGCATAGGAGATATCGTATTTAAACGATTGGCTCCCACACCTGAGCATGCTGAAGCATTATTCAAGATGGCTCAGAAAAAACGCCTTCAGAAAGGTGTTTCAGAAAAACTCAGAACCGCACTATTAGACTTCAATGATTGGTCAAGTATAGAGTCAACTATACAAGTTTGTATCGACCATCGCATTCAAATCATTTCACACAATGATGAGCAGTATCCTGACTTGTTAAAACACTGCGATAATGGGCCAAGTATTTTATTCGCAAAAGGCCGATTAAACAATGATTACATAAAAACCATCGCTATAGTAGGAACAAGGCAATCAACTGAGTATGGCAGACGATTTGTTGAAGCGCTTATGGAGGCTTTAGCAGCTTTTAATGTTGCTATTATTAGTGGATTAGCTTTTGGAACAGATTTGAATGCTCACAAGGCCGCTTTAAGAAATGGGCTCGATACTTATGCGGTTTTAGGCCAAGGCTTATGCCATGCACACCCTCATTACAAATTAGACGTCATTCATCAGATGGCAACTCAAGGTGGTTTATTGTCTGATTATTTGTGTTTTGAACCGCCTAAAAAAGAGCACTTTCCTGAGCGCAACAGGATTGTTGCTGGCATGAGCCATGTGGTTTTAGTGATTGAAAGCGGTAGTTCCGGAGGCAGTTTAATTACTGCCAAGTGGGCAAATGAATTCAATCGCGATGTATTTGCTTTGCCCGGTAAAGCCAACGACCCTTTTAGTAAGGGCTGCAATCAATTGATCAGATTGAATAAAGCGGGCATTATCACAGGTATTCAAGAACTATTGTTTGACATAGGATTAGTGAATCATCAAGCCAATTCAGTGGCTCAGGTATTTTTAAATGCAACCGATTTAAATCCCAAAGCTCAAGTCATAATTAATGTTCTTAAAAAAGGCCCGACTCATATTGATATCATTCATTATACCACCAATCTGCCAATGCAGGAACTCTCTTTTGAATTGTTGCAATTAGAATTTAATGGCGTCATCAAATTACAAGCAGGGATGGTCTATAGCCTGATGGTTTAATAGTTGTTGAAGGATTCGGCTTTGGCATATTTTTTGGACCCCAAATAAGCGTATATTTGAGGAATCTATTGATATGAAAAAAACGCTTATATCTGCCGTATGCTTTTCTGCTTTTAGTCTTTTTGCTGCTAAAGACAGTCTTAAAATGAAGTTAGATGCTTATAAAACAGTTCAATTAACTACTGATGTGTCTAAGATTGAAATGTCTGAACGCGAGGGGCTCAAGCAGTTGATTAGAGCCGCAGAACTCATGGATGAAATTTTCAGACAACAAGCTTATGCTGGCAGCCCAATAACCGATACAATTCGTTCTGGCAACATGTTTAAATACATGAACATTAATTATGGCCCATGGGACAGATTAGACGATAACAAACCTTTTGTCAAAGGCATAGGGCCCAAACCGTTAGGGGCTAATTTTTACCCAACGGACATGACGATTGAAGAATTCAATCAACTCAATGATCCTAAAAAGAAAGATCCTTATACCATTATCGTTAGAGAAGAAGGCCAATTAAAAGTAGTGCCTTATTCAGAAGCCTATCAACAACCATTGAGAGAAGCTTCTATGAGTCTTAGAATGGCCAGTACCATGTTTAAAGATTCAGGATTTTGTAGATATTTAAGAGCTAGGGCCGATGCTTTACTAAGTAATCAATACGATGCAAGCGACAGACTATGGCTTGATATGAAAGACAATCAATTTGACATCATTTTAGGGCCAATTGAAAATTACGAAGACAAATTATTCGGCACTAAAACTGCATACGAGGCTTATGTCTTGGTGAAGGATTTGGAATGGAGTAAAAAACTCGATAAGTATGTTGCCTACTTGCCTGAGCTTCAGAGCAATTTACCTGTTGATGCTGTTTACAAAGCAGAAAAAGCTGGCAGCAGCAGTCAGTTGAATGCTTACGATGTGGTGTATTATGGCGGCGATTGCAACTCCGGTAGCAAAACCATTGCGGTTAATTTGCCTAATGATGAAAATTTGCAAATCGAAAAAGGCACACGCAGAAGTCAATTCAAAAATACCATTAAAGCCAAATTTGATTACATTATGTTGCCAATTGCCAATGCCTTGGTGCATCCAAGTCAGAGAGCCCACGTTACCTTTAACGCCTTTTTTGCCAATACGATGTTTCACGAAGTGGCTCATGGTTTAGGTATCAAAAATACCATCAATAACAAAGGTACAGTGAGAGAGGCATTGGGATCATACTATAGTGCTTTAGAAGAGGGTAAAGCAGATATTTTAGGGTTGTATATGATTACTCAATTGTACAAGAAACAAGTTTTAACCGAAGGCCAATTAATGGATTACTATGTGACTTTTATGGCTGGTGTTTTCAGATCAGTGAGATTTGGCGCTGCAAGTGCACATGGTCAAGCCAATATGATCCGTTTCAATTATTTTAAAGAAAAAGGGGCTTTTATAAAAGACCTTAAAACCAATACCTACAAAATTGATTTCAATGCAATGAGTATTGCAATGGAAGATTTATCTCAACTCATTCTTAAGCTTCAAGGTGATGGCGATTTAGCTGGCGTTAAACAATTGGTAGAGCAAAAAGGTAAAATCATGCCGGAACTTCAAAAGGATCTTGATCAATTAATGAGTAAAAACATTCCAATAGATGTCGTGTTTGAACAAGGTAAGGAGGTTTTGGGTCTTGAAAATATGCCAGCTCAAATGCCCAATAATACAGCCCCAATTCAAATGGTTCCAAACGATAAAATGCCAGAACCATTACCTCAAACCAAATAATACGCTTACTTATATTTAATTTCCAATACGCATGAAACGTTTTTTGTTAATCATACCTACTTTAATAGCTCTGTCTTTAGCTTTTTGCTTTAAGGAAGAGCAAAACGAAACCAAACTCTCACAAGCCTTGGTTGAAATTCTTGAAAACTATCACTACGAACCCAAAGCCATAAACGATGAGTTTTCTGCTCAGTTATTTGACTTATACATTGACCGCCTTGACAACGATAAACGTTTTTTTCTACAAGCGGATATTGACAGTTTAGCTGTTTACAGACTTTTATTAGACGATCAAGCCAAATCTGGAAGCTATGATTTCTTTGAGAAGGTGAACTTAATGCATAAGCGTAGAGTCAACAAAGTGGATAATTGGAGCAAACGTTATTTAAATCAAGTGTTTCATTTTGAAGGCAATGACTATTTAGACTTTAATGAAGACAGTGCTCAATTTTTAAACAATGAGCAAGAGCAAGCTTTGTATTGGGAAAAGGCGCTTAAACAACAAGTCTTAGAAAAATTAGCCCGTAAATTAGATATTCAAGATAAAGCCAAAGATAGAAAGGATACCATCATCAAAATTAAATCCTATGATAGCTTAGAAGCAGAGTCAAGAAGAGAAGTGTTAAAGTCGCAAAATGATTGGTTCTCTAGAATTAGAAAGTTTGATAGAGGTGATTTGTTGAGTATGTATTTGAATTGTGTAACCGAAATGTTTGATCCACATACCAATTATTTTCCACCAGCTGATAAAGAGAATTTTGACATTAGAATGAGCGGAAAATTAGAAGGTATAGGTGCTCAATTACAAGAAAAAGATGGCTATTTAAAAGTGGCATCCATAGTGCCTGGTAGCCCAAGCTATAAGCAAGGTCAATTAAAAGCAGGTGATATCATTCTTAAAGTGGCTCAAGGCGATGCTGAAGCCGTTGATGTGACCAATATGAAAATTGATGATGCCATTAAATTGATCAGAGGTAAAAAAGGAACTGTGGTTAAATTAACAGTTAAGAAGTTAGACGAAAGCATAGTGATTATTCCTATTGTTAGAGATGTGGTTGTAATGGAAGATAGTTATGCGAAGTCGGCCATCATCATTCAAGATAAACAAAAATATGGCTATATCAATTTGCCTTCATTTTATGTGGATATGAACGATAGAAACGGTCGCTCATGTGCTAAAGATATTGCAGTTGAAATAGAAAAACTTAAAAAAGATAAAGTAAAAGGTATTGTGCTTGATTTGAGAAACAATGGCGGCGGTTCATTAGGCGATGTGGTTGAAATTGGCGGTATGTTTATAGATAAGGGACCAATATCATTAGTAAAACCTAGAGATGGTGAACCAGAAGTCTTAGACGATAGAAAGCCCTCTGTTTTGTGGAATGGTCCATTAACCATTATGGTGAATGAAAACAGTGCCTCTGCTTCTGAGATTTTAGCGGCTGCTATGCAAGACTATAAACGCGCTGTTATTATTGGTAGCCCAACTTTTGGCAAAGGCACGGTGCAAAGGTTTGTTGACTTAGATGATGCCTTTGCGGTCAATGAGTCAGATCATTTAGGGTCTCTGAAAATCACCATTCAAAAGTTTTATAGAATTAATGGCACAACCACTCAATTGCAAGGGGTTACGCCTGATGTGATTATGCCTGATCGCTATCGCTATTTAGAATATGGTGAGAAAGAAAATCAATTTGCCTTAAAAGCAGATAGAATTCCTTCTGCTCAATACAACATTACCAATGATTGCAGTAAAGCCATTTCAAAAGCTGCTCAAAACAGTAGCAAACGCATTGCTCAGAATCCTATGTTCAATGAAATTGAACGCATGGCCCTTAAAATTAAGCAACAGAATCAAAAGTTCAGATTCACTTTGCAATTGTCTGCTTACCAACAAGAAATGAAGCAAATAGAACAAGACAATAAGCGTTATGATGAATTGATCAAATCGGTTAAAGCGATGTCTGTTGTAAGCACAAGTACAGACGATGCTCAAGTAAAAGGAGATGCCAACAAATCGAAAATTAAAATAGATTGGAATAAATCTTTCGAGAAAGATATTTACTTGCAAGAAGCGGTTAAGGTATTACAAGATTTGAATTAAATGATTGAACCATTTTATGATTGGAAAGACTATCAATTAATTGATAGTGGATTGGGCGAAAAACTTGAAAGGTTTGGCAGTATTGTTTTGATTCGGCCTGAACCTCAAGCCCTATGGCCCAAACAATTGTCTGAGTCAGATTGGTTAAAACAAGCGCATGCTAAGTTTGTAAGAGATAATAGCAAAAAAAGCCACAGAGATTCCCATAATGAACAGGGTGGTTGGACCTTCTTCAAAAAGTTACCCAATAGTTGGACCATACAATACCAACCTTTAGGCTTGGTTTTAAAAGTGTCTTGTACCTCTTTTGGTCATACAGGCGTTTTTGTAGAACAAATCAGTAACTGGCATTTCATTGATGAACAAGTTAAACGCTTAGGCCCTAATCCTAAAGTTTTGAATCTGTTTGCCTATACGGGCGCCGCAAGTATAGTGGCGGCTCATGCTGGCGCTGACACAACCCACTTAGATGCCGTTAGAAATGTTGTTTCATGGGCCAATGAAAACAAGCAATTGAGTGGGGTTAAAGACATTCGATGGCTGGTAGAAGATGCCTTTAAGTTTGTAAAACGTCAGGCCAATAAAGGCCAATTGTATCAAGGCATCATCATTGATCCTCCAGCGTATGGCAGAGGCCCGTCTGGCGAAAAATGGATACTGGAAGAACAAATCAATGAATTGATTGCGATGTGCGCTCAAATCACAGACCCTAAACATTGTTTTGTTTTGTTGAATTTATACAGCATGGGGCTTGATGGATTAGTGGGCAATAATTTATTAAAGGCGCATTATGGCGTTGATGCCCAATGGGGACAATCAGTTGTGCCTTCTTCTACAGGGTTTCATTTGCCTTTGTGCACATGGGTAAGACTCTCTAAATAAGCTGAGTTAATTTTTTTTGGGAAACATGACCATGGTCATGAACAAGGGGCCTTACTCGTTATAAATTTGTGGTATTAAATCCTAAAAATTATGAAAGATTCATTGTCACATTTGCATTTAGTATGCGAAGATTGGAAAAGAGAATTGTTATTCATGCAAGATGAAATTCCTGTATTGAAGTCGAGGTTGAGTGAAGTGGTGTCAAAAAACACAGCATCTGATGTATTGAAAGAAGTAGAGCATTTTGAAAACAAATTCAATATTCTCAGGTTGCACTTAGATGAATTGTTGCATGATGTTAATTTGAAAATAAATGCCATTCAATCGCAAGCCATGGCAAAACCCAATTACATTAGTGTTAAAATGGTAGAATCAGATGCTCAACTTGAAGACCTAATGCACACCAATGCCTTAGACTTTTATGACACCAAGAAAACCTATTATAAGTTTTTATCTAAAGTGATGTAAAACGCACTTTACCGTTAATTTGAGAGGCTGTCTTTATAAGATGGCCTTTCTTATTTTCATTAATTTTTCTAAAAGTGGTTCTAACAAATGTATAGGCAGCATGTTAGCCCCATCACTTTTGGCTTCTTGCGGTCTTGGGTGGGTTTCAATGAATAAGCCGTCAGCACCAACCGCAATAGCCGCTTTGGCTATAGTCTCAATCATATCAGGTAAACCACCAGTTACACCTGAACTTTGATTGGGTTGTTGTAAACTATGGGTAATGTCCATAATGACCGGAAAACCCATGGCTTTCATCCAAGTGATGTTTCTAAAATCCACTATCATATCGCCATAGCCAAACATATTGCCACGGTCCGTCAACAAAATATTTGAATTACCAGTTTCCAATACCTTTTGCGCAGCGTGTTGCATTGCGCTAGCAGCGGCAAATTGACCTTTCTTAATATTGACAAACTTGCCAGTCTTAGCCGCAGCTACCAACAAATCAGTTTGTCTGAATAGAAATGCTGGAATTTGTAACACATCAACATATTGAGCCGCTAATTCAGCTTCGCTGGACTCATGAATATCCGTAACAGTTGGTACATGAAAATGCTGACCTACTTTTTCGAGAATTTTTAATGCATTCACATCGCCAATGCCAGTAAAAGAATCTAATCTTGAACGGTTGGCTTTTTTATAAGACCCTTTAAAAATCCATGGGATTTGGTGTTTTTGAGTGATCTGTTGAACTGTTTCAGCAATCTCAAAAGCCATGTCTTCACCTTCGATGGCACATGGTCCTGCCATAATGAAAAATTGATCTGTTTGGCCGAATTGGATGTTAGGAATATTTGGGGTCATGTTGATTGAACAAAATTAAGGAAATTATCAGAAATCAATGGTCCTTGAAAAACTACCTTGCTCTGATTCTATGTTGATCGTTATTGTTTTAATGAACGAAGATTTGAGTTGCAAGGATTCGTAGAACTGTATCGCATCATTAAAATGATGCCAATATTGATGACTTCCTTGGTGTTTTTTACTGGATTTTTTAATGCATTTTTGATGTTTGTCAAAGGCCATCATTTGAATATTGATTTTCTGAGCTTGCTTGGAATAAAAATGCAAAGTCAATGAATTGTTGAGATTTTGCTTTTGATCAGGCCAAAGTCCAAAACGATAAGGTTCTTTCAATACTAATTGCTGAGCCAAGTCAAGATCAGGAATGCCATATCCATAAGCAGAGTCTGGTTTAAAAGCATGACTTGAGGCCATTTGAATTTGGGATTTAAAAAAAGGCAAATCAAAAGTATTTGCTTGGTAGCGTTGCATGAGTAGGTTGCAGAGTAGGCCAGCTAGAATAGGCGTTGAGTAGGAGGTGCCATTGCCCATTTTATAGCCAAAAGGTGTGTTAAGCACTATTCCTTGTCCGGGAGCTAGCAAATCAGGTTTAACCATACCCTTAGCATTTGGTCCAAAAGAACTAAACAAAGCATGCTTGTATTGGTAGTTACAAGCTCCAACAGTGATGGCCATTGCAGCGTCGCCTGGCGTACTAATATGGTGCCATTTAGTGTCGCCATCGTTTCCTGCACTAACAATTACCAATATGCCTTTTTGAAAAGCAATATTAGCCGCCTTTGCCGCAAGACTACTTTGACCATCAAGCACACTAAAAGCATACCCTAAATTGGCATCGTCAAATTGATTGTATCCTAGCGATGAAACGATTGCATCACATCCAAGGCTATCTGCCTTTTCGGCGGCTAATACCCAATTGAATGCTTCTACAGGCGATTCGTAATGGGTGTTCTCTGTTCTAAATAAAGCGTATTGTGCAAAAGGAGAAGATCCCATATAATGTTCGGTATCATAGGTCTTCATTAATGCCAAAACATTTGCACCATGGGCATCGTCTTCCCAAACATTGGCATCGTGTTCTACAAAATCATAAACCACGGTTGATCCATTTAACAGATCTTCATTACCCTTGATTTGATAAGCATTGTAAAACCCCGCATCCAAAACAGCTATGTAGGGTTGTCTGAGTAATTTTGAACTGGTAAAAGGCTTCACATTCAACAATTGATAGGCTTTTTGGTTGGCCCCAAAGCTGAATATGCTATCGGAACCATTAAGGGCTTTTCGTTTGATTTCAGCTAATCTTTGTCCTTTGAGATAATAGCTATCTGGCACTGCAGTCTTAGGTTGAGAATGGGAACCGTATTTAGGCAAACTGCCCATGTATTCAATGCGCTCAATAGCGTCATGCGTTGATAATGCTAATAGCACATTATTGGAATCACAGGCTATCATACTGGCATTAAGCCATCTTGAATGTCCGTGTTGCTGCACATTCGTCAAACTGCTGAGGAACTTTATTAGTCGAGAATCGATGCTGTAATCATTGGCTTGCAATTCAACATTAAATGAGCGGCGTCTTTGCATGGCCGTTTCTGACAATTGAAGGCTTTTATGATTGTTCTCTTTGCTTGTTTTCCAATACACCAAGTAGTAATCCAATTTTTTCTGAGCGGATGCTATTGGTGGGGTTAACAAGACTAACAATAAGCCCAGTAGAATGCCTTTATTGCTCATGTTTATTTGATGCTTTGAACCACTATCCAACCATTTTTTATTTTGTTGCCAGTTAGCTCATCTGTCATTTCAATGGCTTTATACACCATGCCAAAATTGGCCGCATATACTGCTTGATAATTTCTTACAACTATACCTTGTTCAGGATTGGCTAATTGAGTCGTTACTGTGTTGTTGTAATTGCCAAAAGGTTTGAAGACTGAACTGTAGTAAATTGGCATTGGGTCTAGAGTGTTTTTAAAATGGATATTCCATTTGCCTTTTACACCAGTGTTGTATTGACTGATAGGCAATCTCAGCAATGCTAGTGTTTGGTTGTCATAAGTTTCATAGACCATATTGTTGCTGCGTTTACGGCTAAATGATTTAAAGACTTTCCACTCATTTCTTGAACTATCGTACTTGCTCCATGTAAGGCGAAAAGCAGAGTCGTTTTCGGCATCCAAGTACTTTTCAACCACCTGTTCTTGAATGTCTAAATGCACTGAATCGGCCGCTTGTGTAAATGGGTTATACAATATGCTGTCTATGTTGTATTGCTTAACTTCCCCGACTTTTAAAGGCAGATAATCTGCATCGCTTAAGCTGATCTCTTCTGTACTGGTTTTGCATGCACTAAAGCACAAGACCATCATTACTATCAAGAGATTTTTAATCATAATTTCCTCACAAAGTTAAGCATAAACCACAAAATCAGCGTAATATTGCAGTACAAAAAACATGGCGATTTTAGACGGTAAATTAACGGCACAAACCATTAAAGATCAAATTCAATCGGATTTGAAACCTTATTTAGATAGAGGCTGTAGACGACCTCATTTAGTGGCGATTTTGGTTGGTGACGACGGTGCCAGCAGAACTTATGTAGACAGTAAAGAACGCAATGCTAAGGCCCTTGGATTTGAATCAACTGTTGTTCGTTTACCCGAAAACACATCAGAACAAGAACTGATTGATTGTGTGCAATCATTTAATCAAAATGCTTCGGTAGATGGCATCATTGTTCAATCACCTTTACCAAAGCACATCAACGAAAATACCATCACTCAAACCATTTTGCCCAATAAAGATGTAGATGGTTTTCACGATATCAATATGGGCAAATTGGCCAAAGGGGAGTCTGGTTTTATTTCCGCTACGCCATTAGGGGTTATGATGATGTTACAAGCCTACAACATTGATACCCAAGGTAAACATTGTGTGGTGATTGGCAGGAGTAATATAGTAGGCCGACCTATGAGTTTGCTCATGTCTGCTAATAGCCAATACGGCAATGCCACTGTTACTATTTGCCACAGCAAAACCCAAGATTTAGCCAAGTATACCCAAATGGCAGATATCTTAATCGTTGCCATAGGTAAACCTCTTTGCATAGGTGCTGATATGGTCAAATCCGGCGCTGTGGTGATCGATGTTGGTATTAGTCGAATAGATGACCCAACTCGCAAGTCAGGATTTTATTTAAAAGGCGATGTTGATTTTGATGCCGTTCAAGGTAAAGCTTCCTTCATAACACCAGTTCCAGGAGGGGTAGGGCTTATGACAATCGCGGCCTTGTTGAGTAATACGTTTAAAGCTTACCAATTGCACATACAATAATTAGAATGTATACTGACTACCACGTTATGGAACATTTTTATACCCTGCAAGGTGAAGGGTATTATACAGGTCAGGCCGCTTATTTTATCCGCTTGGCAGGTTGTGATGTGGGTTGTGTATGGTGCGATGTGAAAGACAGTTGGGAACAAGCTAATCACCCAAAATACACGGTTGAAACTTTGCAACAATTGGTTAAGGATTCGGGTGCAAGAATCTGCGTTATTACTGGTGGAGAGCCTTGTATGTATGATTTATCGGCATTAACAAATGCATTGCATGCAATTCAAGTAAGCGTGCATATTGAAACTTCAGGCACACATCCAATAACAGGGACAATTGATTGGATTTGCTTGTCGCCAAAAAAATTCAAAGCCCCATTGCCTGAAAATTTACCTTTGGCCCATGAATTTAAACCAGTGATTTATCATGCTTCAGATTTCGAATGGGCTGAGTCTTTTAGACCACAATTATCTGATGCTTGTAAATTGTATCTTCAAGTTGAATGGAGTAAATCCGAAACTTTAATGCCCAAATTAGTTGATTATATTCAACAGCAACCTGCTTGGACTTTGTCTTTGCAAACCCACAAATTCATTCATATTCCCTAATCAATAAGGGCTTGTTATTTCAGTAATATTTCATGTAATTTGCATGACACATGAATACCCCTTCCCAAAAGTCTCCTTGGACGAAAACACTCTTGTTAGCCTTGCTCGTATTAGGCATTTATGCCATAGGTGCAATGTTGTTTACGAGTTGGTATACCAGACATGGTCAAAGCATTCAAGTGCCTAAAGTAGTCGGTATGCCTTTTGAGACTGCAGAAGAAGTGCTTGATGACAATGATCTCGAAATGGTAATAATAGATTCTGTTTACGATGAAGATCAAAAACCCAATACCATTGTAGAACAAGACCCTGTTTTTGATTCAAAAGTAAAGCCTGGTAGAAAAGTTTATGTGTCTATCAATACAGGCATAAAACCAAAAGTAAGAATGCCAAAATTGATCAATGGGTCTTCCAACTTAGCTAAAGTGTTATTGCAAAATGTTGGTCTTCGCCTTGGCAAAATCGATTCAGTAAAAAGTACTTTTGGCCCAGGATTAGTTATTAAGCAGCGTTTCAATGGTCGCGATATTGCCCCAAATGTACCTTTAGACAAAGGGTCTATAATAGACATCGTTGTGTCTAAAAAACTATCGTTAGCAGATACTACCGCTGTTCAAATGTTAAATGATGGGGTGGTGCAAGACAATCCTATTCAATAACATTTATGAAGACAATTGCCACATTTGTAATCTTATTGAATGCACTCTTGAAGGTAACGAGCCGAGAGAATGGTACTCTGCTCTCATGGATTACGGTACGTATCTTAAGAAAACACATGGCAACGTAAGTCGTCGAAGCAAACATTATGCTAAACAACCGAGGTTTGAGG
>JAURIG010000189.1 GCA_030832905.1 Bacteroidota bacterium | reverse complement strand
GTTGAGTTCGTTGCAGCAAATACTGATGCGCAAGCTTTAAAACATAATAAAGCTTCATGCAAAATGCAACTTGGAACGAATTTAACTAGAGGACTTGGAGCAGGTGCAAAATCTGATATTGGACAAGCAGCAGCAGAAGAATCGTTAAATGAATTAATAAATCTTTTACAAGGTGCTAACATGGTTTTCATTACCGCTGGAATGGGTGGTGGAACAGGAACAGGTGCTGCGCCAGTAATTGCTAGAGCAGCTAAAGATTTAAATTTATTAACAGTAGCGGTAGTAACAAAACCTTTTATTTTTGAAGGTCCTGGAAGATTAAAAGCCGCTGAAAGAGGTTTGGAAGAATTAAAAAAATATGTTGATACTAGTATTATAATTCCTAATCAAAATTTATTTAAAGTTGCTAATGAGAAAACTACTTTCCCTCAAGCATTTAAAATGGCCGACAATGTTTTAATGCAAGGCGTTAGAGGAATAACAGATTTAATTGTTAAGCCGGGTCTTATAAATCTAGATTTTGCTGATATTGAAACAGTAATGAAGGGTATGGGCAAAGCTATGATGGGAACTGGAGAAGCAGAAGGAGACAAGAGAGCAGTAATGTCTGCAGAAGCAGCTTTAGCTAATCCTTTAATTGACGATTATTCATTAAAAGGAGCAAGAGGTCTTCTTATTAATATTACAGGTGGTAATGATATTACTCTATTTGAAGTAGATGAGGCCGCTAAT
>JAURIG010000188.1 GCA_030832905.1 Bacteroidota bacterium | reverse complement strand
CTCGCTACCATTTCTTGCACTAAAGCAGCTAAATCATACTTAGGCTTCCATCCTAATTTAGTCATAGCTTTAGTAGGATCACCAATTAATAAGTCAACTTCTGTTCGTCGAAAATATTTAGGATCTACTTTAACAACCACCTGACCTTCTTTTAAATCATAAATACCAGTGTTCTTTAGAACGTAGCCTTCTTCTGAATCGTCGGTTCCTTTAAAACCAAGCTCGATACCTAATTCAGCAAAAGTCAATTTTACAAATTCACGAATGGTAGTCGTTATTCCGGTAGCCAATACAAAATCTTCTGGCTTATCTTGTTGCAACATTAAGTACATACCCTCGATATAATCTTTGGCATGACCCCAATCACGTTGCGCATTTAAGTTTCCTAAGTATAAACAATCATCGAGGCCTAGTGCAATTCGCGCAGCGGCACGAGTAACCTTACGTGTTAAAAATGTTTCACCACGCTGAGGTGACTCATGATTAAATAAAATACCATTACAAGCATACATATTATAGGCTTCGCGATAATTTACCGTAATCCAATAAGCATATAATTTAGCAACACCATAGGGAGAACGAGGATAGAAAGGTGTTGTTTCTGATTGAGGAACTGCTTGCACTAATCCGTATAATTCAGATGTAGATGCTTGATAAAACCTTGTCTTTTGTGTTAAGCCCAATAATCGAATTGCTTCCAATATTCTTAAAGTACCAATACCATCTACATTAGCAGT
>JAURIG010000187.1 GCA_030832905.1 Bacteroidota bacterium | reverse complement strand
TGCCGTACTGGTAGGAGATTACCTTTTGTCAAAAGGACTATGCTATCCGTAGAACATAAGGATTTTGATTTGTTGACCTCTGTGTCAACAGCCGTTCGAGAAATGTCAGAAGGGGAATTATTGCAGATAGAAAAGGCTAGGAAGTTGGACATCACGGAAGATATTTACTTTGACATCATCACCAAAAAAACCGCTACTTTAATTTCAGCCTGTTGCGCGGTAGGTGTTCAATCGACACAAGCTGAGGAAAAGTATGTTGACATAGCCAGGTCTTTTGGGGAAAAAGTAGGGATAGCTTTTCAAATTAAAGATGATCTTTTTGACTATGGTGATGCAGAAATAGGCAAACCTCTAGGCATTGATATCAAAGAAAAGAAAATGACATTGCCTTTAATTTATGCTTTGCAAAATACCACAAGGAGCATAAGAAAGAACATGATTCAAATCATTAAAAATGAGTCTGAAAACCCTAAAAAGGTGAGGGAAGTGATTGAATTTGTCAAATCAACGGGCGGGCTTCAGTATGCTAATAGGCGTATGAACGAATATGCGACAGAAGCCAAAGCAATATTACAACAATTTCCGGAGTCCCATTATCGAAAATCTCTTGAAGATTTGATTGGGTATACCATCGAACGAGATAAATAAAATCATTTTAATTAGTACGAACAGAAAATAAAAAAGGGGGACTATGTCCCCCTTTTTTAAACAATCTAAAACTCTATTATTTTATTCTAAAAATTATCTT
>JAURIG010000186.1 GCA_030832905.1 Bacteroidota bacterium | reverse complement strand
TACTTTTCCTTTTAATAAATAACAAGGAGATTGGTTTAAAGAGATTAACTGCGGGAATTTGCTTAACTACCGTATTGATTCCATTAAGCTTAATACAGCAGGCTTTAATATGATCAGTGTTGAATACGCCCATCAGTTCAATCAAATTAAGGTGTATTCTGAGATTGGTTCTGGAAGACGTTTTGCAAACGATGTCTTTCAGCAATGGGGTGAGGCTTTATCGGTTAAAATCAGCAGCATGAAAAAGCGCTTGCCAATTGAAATGCACGCCTACAGAATCAGTCCAAGGGTTTTAAACAACAGTGCTATTTTCATCAATTCATCTATACAACAAAGTACTGTGGTTCAGGCCGGTCAAACTCAGCCTGTGCTCATGCCTGTTGCCAGTTCAGTATTGCCAATAGGACAGTTGTCAAACAACAGACAAGGCCTTGATATCAATGGTGTCATATCACATAAGCGTTGGAAACATTCTGTAGGCTATTCTGTGGCAGGTGAATTAGAAGCTTTGAGTAGTCAGTTGAATTACACCCATGCCTTCAATGCCTTGCCATTGTCAAGATTTTGGCGTTGGGATTTTCCTAGCAATATAGGGCCTTATGGTCAAATGAATAAATTGTACAGAACGGTGATTGAAACAGTCAATTTAAAGGATGTTGATATTACGGGAAAGCCCGTTTACAAAAAGTATTTTAATACCATTGAGTTGAATTCAAAATACTCAAGTTATTTAATGGGTAAACCACTTTACTT
>JAURIG010000185.1 GCA_030832905.1 Bacteroidota bacterium | reverse complement strand
CGGTTCGAATCCGCTTCCGACCTCCCTCAAAAAACCATGAACTTGTTCATGGTTTTTTATTTTGTATAAGTCCTCGTCAAGCTCGCTTGTAAGAGGATGTTACAAAATAAAAAGCAAGCGACGATAGTCGATTGTTTTTTGAGGGAAGGCAACCTCACACCAGGATATTCAATCCGCCCCTCGTCAAGCTCGCTTCAGTTTTCGTCTCGAGGGTGTTCTTCACCCTCGAGTAAGATTATTTATTCAGGGTATAGGGTTTAGGGGCTAGGGTATAGTTATTATTAGCCATCAAGGAAATTATTTATTTGATACTAATCGTAATTTTTAACTACTTGTTAGGAGTCCCTAAGTCCGAGTGTGAAAACATAAGACTGGTTGGTGAACTTTTCTCACGAACGAAGTGAGTAACTTAGCGTAGCGTTCTCACGACTGAAAGGAGTACAACACCAACCATATTGTATCACTATTCTCGTTTGGTGTGAAGAACACACCAAACACATTTAAACACTCCCTATTGTGTCACCCCTCCGGGGTTTTATTTATGGCTTGTTTGATTTCCCTAACGGGTGATTAATGTTGCACCCCTCCGGGGTTTATAGTACGAAGACAAATACCGTCGCTTTCACTATCCCCTATACCCTATACCCTACTATTCTATCTCAAACACAATAGGCAGGCGCATTTTGGCTTTTACGGGTTTGCCATTATTGGAGGCAGGTGTCCATTGTCCGTTTGTTAATTTGACGACACGAATGGCT
>JAURIG010000184.1 GCA_030832905.1 Bacteroidota bacterium | reverse complement strand
TGCTCGCAGCCTTCATGCCAGTTATGGCGTGCCTGCAAATCGGGTATTTATCACCGCTAATTCACCGGACACGGATGAGATTTTTAGACATGAGGCAGCGCTTCATCATGTTACATCGAATCCATATCGGCTCTTACACATAGGTAGGTTAGTGAAATGGAAGCAAGTGGATTTGCTCATCGAAGCGGCTGTTGAATTGCGAAAAAAATATGGGCCAACTGAATTAACCATTGTGGGTGATGGGCCAGAAATGGAGCGTTTGCGCGCGCAGGTGATGGAGGCCGGTGCTCAAGATTATATTCAATTTACGGGGGGAGTTTATGACATGGGAGAATTGGGAAGAATCACTTGTGAGTCGGGCATTTATGTGTTGGCAGGCATGGGCGGTTTATCCATCAATGAAGCCATGTGTTTTGGAAAACCTGTCATTTGCTCCGTGGCGGATGGCACGGAGAAAAGATTGGTCAGAGAGGGTTATAATGGCCATTATTTTGAATCGAATTCGGTGCCAAGTCTCGTATCTACGATTGAAAAATTATTTGTAGATCCAGCACAAATCCAGTTGATGGGACAACGATCCAAAGAAATCATCCAGCAAGAAATCAATATTCATACGGTACTCGGCAATTATATGGAGGCGTTTAAATTTGTTCACAAGTTTTAAAAAACAATATTTCTTTAACCTAATTCAAATTTTCTTTCGATTTTTAATACTGAAATAGCCCGAAAAAATCTTTAGCTAAGACCCTCATTTCAAG
>JAURIG010000183.1 GCA_030832905.1 Bacteroidota bacterium | reverse complement strand
TTATCACAAAGTTCGTCTAGTCTATCTTTCGAAAGTATTCCTTGTTCAATAATTTCATTGTAGCTAATGTCTTCATCATGACCACTCACGGCTTTTGTAGCTGGCGTGATGATTGGAGTAGAAAGTTTGTCATTTTCTTTCAAACCTTCAGGCAATTTATTGCCACAGATCAATCTACCACCCTCTTTATACACGCGCCAAGCATGTCCTGTTAGGTAATTTCTCACAACAAATTCAATTGGAATTGCATCACAACGTTTACCAATGGTCACTTGTTCATCTGGAGTAGAGATTTTCCAATTGGGCATAATGCCTTGAGTTTGATCCAAAAACATACTCGCTACTGCGTTAAGTACTTGTCCTTTGAATGGAATACTCCTTGGTAAAACATGGTCAAATGCAGAAATTCTATCGCAAGCAACAATGACTAAAATGTCGTTGCTAATTGTATACACATCACGAACTTTACCTCTATAAAAGGCAGTTTGATTTTTGAAGTAATAATTTGTTGAGGTTAATGCTTGTAATTCCATAGTTTTATATTTGTTCATCGGCTTTATCGTAAGCCTTAATAATTTCTTTGACTAGTTTATGTCGAACCACATCTTGAGTGTCTAATTCAACAATTGAAATTCCATCAATATTACGCAAAATTTTCAAAGCTCGAAACAATCCACTCATTTGTTTTTTTGGTAAGTCAACCTGAGTTAAATCGCCGGTAATGATTAATTTAGCATTTGGACCCATTCTCGTTAAGAACATTTTAAGTT
>JAURIG010000182.1 GCA_030832905.1 Bacteroidota bacterium | reverse complement strand
TTAGCTTAGAATCTTTGCAGTTAGATATGCTTGGTCAAGCTAGACGAATAACTGTAACGAAAGAAGGTAGCACTATTATTGCTGAAGGTAATGAAAAAGAGGTAAAAGCACGTTGTGAACAAATCCGACGTCAGATTGACGCTAGTGATTCATCATACGAAAAAGAAAAACTGCAAGAACGTTTAGCAAAACTTGCTGGTGGTGTTGCAGTCATAAAAGTTGGTGCTGCAACTGAGACTGAAATGAAAGATAGAAAATTACGACTAGAAGATGCTATTAATGCAACAAAAGCTGCTGTTGAAGAAGGTATTGTACCAGGTGGTGGTGCTACATTAACTCATATCTCTCAAGATTTATTTGAATGGGCTAAAGACAATTTAGAAGAAGATGAATTAATCGGAGCATTAATTGTGGAAAAAGCTTTAACTTATCCTTTAAGAAGAATAATTGAAAATACTGGGGTTACTGCAGCAATTATTATTGAACAAATCAAAGAAAGTGATTTTTCAATAGGTTATGACGCCTCGGTAGGAGAATTAACTGACATGTATGAAAGAGGTATTATTGACCCAGCTAAAGTAACTCGATCTGGACTTCAGAATGCGGCTTCTATTGCTAGTATGATATTGACAACAGAATGTATTGTTGTAGATAGAGTAGAAGCTTCTGAAGCTTAGAATAGATATTGTTATTGTTTGCTACACCTAGCCTTTTAAGTGTGAAAATACAATTTTATACTCAAGAGGCTAGATTGTTCTGTTCTTGTTAGAAATGAT
>JAURIG010000181.1 GCA_030832905.1 Bacteroidota bacterium | reverse complement strand
AATCTATTGATCTGTTTGGCGATAGCGTTGTTGATGCTTCTTGCACCAAGACTGCCACCAATTACAAGCACAGTTGGACTTCCTGATTTGATGCCAAAAAATTCCAGCGCTTCTTCCCGCAATACAGTACTCTCAGCGATTTCCCTTCTCACAGGATTTCCTGTTCTAGCCAGCTTTTCAACAGGAAAGAACTTTTCCATACCAGCCGTTGCCACCATGACCAGTGATGCTTTCTTGCCCAGCATGATGTTTGATTTACCGGCGAAGGAATTTGCTTCATGCAAGAAACTAGGAATACCCTTGCGTTGTGCATATTTAAGTACCGGAAAGCTTGAATACCCGCCCACACCAAACACTGCATCAGGTTCAAAGGATTGGAAGATTTTCCTTACCTGGTAAAAACTCTTGATCAATTTAAATGGAAGGCTCCAGTTTTTTAACAAAGAGGCCCTGTTGAATCCAGCAATATCAAGTCCTTCAATGCGGTAACCCGCTTGAGGCACTTTCTCCATTTCCATTTTGCCCTTGGCACCAATGAAAAGCACTTGTATGGACGGATTGATCCTGCGCAAGGCGTTGGCCACAGCAATCGCAGGGAATATATGCCCTCCGGTTCCTCCTCCTGCTATGATGATTTTATTCAGTTTCATTTTGCTTCACCCTCCTTCTGTGTTTGGGGAGATCCGTTCCCCTCTAACTTTTCAACGTTTCTGGCCACACTCAAAATGATGCCAATAGACAGGCATGTAAAAAGGAAAGAACTTCCTCCCATGCTGACCAGGGG
>JAURIG010000180.1 GCA_030832905.1 Bacteroidota bacterium | reverse complement strand
TTGGAGGATTCGTAAGTACAGCAACGTTCAAAAGCATAATACTCATCATCTTTGTAGTGCACTATAGCGACTCCCTTTACTCCCCCGTCTTCGAACACGAAGGTATTAGCGTTCAGCAAGTGACTGTATTTTGGCAAGGCCATATTAATGGTGATATTAACTGGCACATCAGGAATAGGATCTATGGTTTGTTGATTTTTTTTACAAGCACCTAGCGCTATAAATAAAACCAAAATAAGCGCATATTTATTGGTCATAGTTGTAAAATCCGGCTTTTGTTTTGCGACCATGCAAACCTGCATCTACTTTTTGTTTTTGAATTCTGCTTGGCCTAAACCTTGGTTCAAAGTTAAACAATTGGTACTGACTTTCTGTTACCGAATAATTGGTATCAACGCCTATTAAATCCATCAACTTAAAGGGTCCCATTTTAAATCCGCTCGACTCCATAATGCGGTCAATGGTCTCTAAATCTGCAACACCTTCTTCTAATAATTTGAGGGACTCAACGTAGTACAATCTGGCTATTCTGTTCACTATAAATCCTGGCGCATCTGCAGCTACAACACCTGTTTTACCTATACTTTGCACAAATACTAAGACACGTTCTACTATGTTTGAATTGGTTTTTGCGCCTTTAATGACCTCTACCAATTTCATAATGTGGGCCGGATTGAAAAAGTGTATACCAATAACCTGTTCAGGGAAGGCTAAACCAGCCGCAATTTGAGTGATGGGAATGGAAGATGTATTGGTAGCATAAATACAATCTGCACCATTGATTTCCATGAGCTGTTTAA
>JAURIG010000017.1 GCA_030832905.1 Bacteroidota bacterium | reverse complement strand
TGGCAGGAATCGAATGGCTCATTTCACCCTGAATGGCTGGACCAGCAATGCCGCCCATGCAATACACTGCGGTTATGCCAAACATCCAATAACCTTGAGTTGTATAGCCAAATAAAAACATGCCAATGGTAAAGCATACAAAACCTAATTGAATGGCTTTTAGATTGCCCAACTTTGGAATAATCACTCTGATTAAGCCGCCTTGAACAATAGATACCATTAAACCCACCATACCCAATGATAGTCCTATCATTTTTTCGTCCCATTGGAATTTGAATTTGGTGTAATATGACCAATTGGATTGAACGGCATGAGAGGCTAATTGTAAAACGAAAAACGGGCCTATTAACTTTAATACATATTGGTATTGTTTGATTTGTTTGATGGCACCCAAAGGATTGGCACGCTTCCAATCAAAAGCTCTGCGATGCTCATTAGATAAACTCTCAGGCAAATAGAAATAACACAGTAAGGCATTAGCAACCGATAAAGTGCCTGCCAAAATAAATGGCGCTTTTGTGCTGATGCCGGCTACCAATCCACCTAAAACAGGCCCTAATATAAATCCCAAGCCAAATGCCATGCCTATAAGACCGAAATTCTGAGTGCGTTTTTCAGGGGTGCTCACATCTGCTATATAGGAACTCGCAGTGGTAAAACTGGCGCCACAAATGCCAGCGATCACTCTGCCAACAAACAATACGGGTATGCTCCAAGCCAATGCGTGAAAAAAATAATCCAAACCCATGCCTAAAAGGGCTATTATAATAATGGGTCGTCTGCCAAAACGATCGCTTAAGTTGCCCATTAAGGGTGAAAACAGAAATTGAGGAAAGGCAAAAGCAAAGACCATCCATGCACCCATACTTGAAGCCTCTGACAAGGTATAGCCACCTAAAGTTTTTAAAAGTTGAGGTAGTATAGGAATAATGATACCAATTCCCATTACATCAATTAACAAGGTTACGAATATGAGTTTAAGTGGAGTAGAAGAAGCGTTAGGCTGCATGTTGGGCGAAAATACTAATTATTCTGAAAACTCAAGTGTATTAAGGGTTGAAAACAATCCATCGATTTATAAAAATTAGTTGTATTTTTGCACCTTTAAGCTATGGCACAATTTGAATTGATCATGCCTAAAATGGGCGAGAGTATTGCAGAAGCTACCATTACCAAATGGTTGAAGAATGAAGGTGATACGATTAAATTAGACGAAGCAGTTGTTGAAATTGCTACCGATAAAGTTGACTCAGAAGTGCCTTCAACTGGTGAAGGTGTTTTGATTAAGAAACTCTTTAACGAAGGGGATGTTGTACCTGTTGGTGCAGCTATTGCCGTTATAGGTTCTGATGCCTCAGCCGCTGTAGCACCTCCTGCTACAGTTGTGCCGGTTGTAGAAGCAGCCAAACCTGTTGCTCAAGCGGTTCAGGTAGTGGAACAGTCTATCCAAGCTGCCGCACAATTAAATCACAGTGCACAAGCAGGTGGTAGATTTTATTCGCCTTTGGTTTTAAATATTGCAAAAACAGAAGGCATTAGTATGTCAGAGTTAGAGCAAATACAGGGTTCAGGTAATGATAACCGTGTGACTAAAGGTGATATACTGAAATACATTGCATCAGGAAGAACTCAAACTTCAACAGCTCCAATTGTGGAATCAACTCTAGCAGTTAATGCTGTGTCAAGCCCTAAAACTGAGACTAAACCACAAGCTTCAAAAGTAGCTTTAATGCCAGGAGACGAAATCGTTGAGATGGACAGAATGCGCAAACTCATTGCAGACCATATGGTGATGAGTAAAGCGACTAGTCCGCACGTGACTTCATTTGTTGAAGTAGACGTTACCAATTTGGTTCAATGGCGAGATAAAATCAAGGGTGGTTTTGAAAAGAAAGAAAAAGAAAAAATCACTTTCACACCAATATTCATTGAGGCGGTTGTTAAAGCCATTAAAGATTTCCCTAATATCAATGTGTCTTTGGATGGTCAGAATATCATCAAGCGCAAAAACATCAATATAGGTATGGCTGCTGCTTTGCCTTCTGGTAACCTAATTGTACCTGTAATTAAAAATGCAGATACTAAAAACTTACTTGGATTGGTGAAAGATGTTAATGATTTAGCAAAACGCGCTAGAGAGAATAAATTACAACCTGATGAAATTACAGGTGGAACATACACCATTACCAACGTTGGTACATTCGGCAACGTGATGGGTACACCTATTATCAATCAACCACAGGTGGCCATATTAGCTGTTGGTGCTATTCGCAAAAAGCCAGCAGTGTTGGAAACCGAGTATGGTGATGTAATTGCTATCAGACACATGATGTTCCTAAGTCATAGCTATGACCACAGAGTAGTGGATGGTGCATTAGGTGGTGCCTTTGTGCGCAGGGTAGCTGATTACCTTGAGCAATGGGATCCTAATCGCGAAATCTGATTTTAATCATCTTTTATTTTTTTACTTTTTTATTGTTTATCTTTGAAATATGAAAGCATTTTTCTTCGTGTGCATTTCTATTTTTGTTTTGGTTGCCTGTGAGCATCAACCCCCACATAAGTCGGCATTTGTTAAAGGGTTAGATTGGGTTGATACGTCTAAAAACTGCAGTTCTGATACTGTTTATTTTTTGAATGATATATTGCCAATTATTTTGGCTAATTGTGCGCAAGCAGGTTGTCATGATGCTGTTACTCAGGCAGAAGAAGTTGTATTAGATAAATACTCAAACATTATCACCACAGGGGAAGTTGTAAAAGGTCAAGCTTTACAAAGTAAATTATATGAAGTGATTGCCAATGGCAAAATGCCGCCATACCCTATGAGTCTCTCTCAAGCTCAGAAGGACCTGATCGCTAAATGGATTAATCAAGGGGCCAAAAACAATTATTGTGCTTCTGCATGTGATACATCAGCATTCGCATACGCCGCTAATATCAAGCCTATTATTGATCAACAATGCAACTCTTGTCATAATGGTGGGACTATATTATTGAACGATCATGCTCATTTATCTTCACATGCACTCGATGGAAGTTTAATGGGAGCGATTAACCACATTGTTGGATACAAACCTATGCCTGGTGCCAATATTATGATCTCTGAGTGCGATAGACTTAAAATTCAAAAATGGGTTAATGCCGGAGCGCCTAATAATTAATCAACATGAAAAGTACATTTTTGTTTTCAGTAGTTTTGACTCTAATAAGTCTTAGTGCTTGTTATTATGACAAAGCGGATAAACTTTATCCGAATGCAAGTTCATGCGACACCACCAACGCAACGTTTACTAAAACGGTTCAACCTATTTTAAAGGCCAACTGTACAGATGCCGGTTGTCATACCACCGCCAATGCCAATGCTGGAATCGCATTAGATACTTATGTAGCAACCATGTTAGCGGTGCCACAAGATAAATTATTGAACGCAGTGAAGTATATCACAGGGGGTAGTAAAAATATGCCACCAACTCAAAAAATGGCCGATTGCGATGTCAATAAAATTGAAGCTTGGATCAGAAGAGGCGCTCCAGAAAATTAATCAATTTACGCATGAAAAAAGGAATTATCATCATATTAGCCATTGCCCTTTTGGGCGTTGGAGCTGCTTATTGGTATGTTTTTGTAAACGGAGCCAAACACCATGACCCACTTAAATCTGATCAATTGCTTCAAGTGGAGGCTAAAAAATTATTTAATGATTATACCCAATTTGAAGACAGTGCCAATAAAATTTACAATGGCAAAGTCCTTCAAGTTAAAGGTATGATTAGTCAGATTGATGTTCAAAACAACCGTTACACCATCAGTCTAGCAACAGACGATGCCATGGGAGTGGTTTTGTGTGAGATGGATACAACAGACAACCCTCAATACGCCCAATTAAAAGCCCAGTCTATGATTGAGTTAGCAGGGTTTTGTAACGGCTTAAATTTTGATGTCTACCTAGACCGTTGCAAATTGGTCAAATAATTGCTATACGAATAATATTATGAATAAATTTTTTGCATTAACCACCGCACTATGTCTGGCATTAGGTTTAAATGCTGACAACTACATGACCAAAACAGGTACTGTAAAGTTCTTTTCTCATACAACCCTTGAAGACATCAAAGCTGAAAACCGCAAGGTCGTGAGTGTCTTAAATTCTAGTACTGGAGCAATGGAATTTTCTTTGCTCATGAAAGGGTTTGATTTTACCAATCAATTGATGGAGGATCATTTCAATGAAAGTTATGCAGAAAGCGATAAATACCCTAAAGCTACTTTTAAAGGAACAGTGACAGATATCTCTAAAGTGGATTTTACAAAAGATGGTTCTTACACTGCGAATTATACAGGTAAGTTAACCATTAAAGATGTGACTAAAGACATTACTGGTGTCGCTAAGTTTGTAATCAAAGACGGCAAAGTGACCGCTACTTCTGACATTAAAGTTAAACCTAAAGATTACCACATCAATATTCCTGCAACAGCTGGTGCTAAAATTGCCGAAGAGTTGACAGTTGATATGATAATGGATTATACTAAAAAATGAGATTAGCAGTTGTTTTAGCCATAGTATTGGGAGGGAGTTTGAATGCCCAAACCATTGTTTCGGATACCAATTTAAAGGCCGTTTCGAATTTACCAGGCCTTAGAGGCGATACCTCAAGTCTATTAGATGGATTATTGGATATGGACCTTGGTCCTGATTACGAAACCAACGTATTTAAAGGTACCCGTATCATCAATAGTCAAAACACTGAAATGATTGGCAAACAAAACTTGGACTTTAGAATCTGCCACAGATTTGGTGAAGTGAATCAAGGGGGCTACCAATTGTGGGGTTTAGACCAAGCCTTTCAAAGAATGAGTTTTACCTATGGCCTGACCGATTTGCTCAACTTAGAAGTAGGAAGAAGTAATGTTGGAAAAGTATTTGATGGCAGCATCAAATGGAAAATCATGCGTCAAGCAAAGGGTGATCAACTCAGACCTGTTAGCTTAGTGTGGTATTCTAATATGGCCTATCAAACAGAGAAAAACACCTCTAAATCTTGGGACCCCTACTACAATACTCACCGTTTGTTCTACACGCATCAATTGTTGTTGTCAAAGAAGTTTAATAAAGCTTTCTCTTTGCAAATCATGCCTACGCTTGTGCACAGAAATATTGTGGATTCACAACAATATAAAAACGATGTTTGGAGTATAGGTTTTGGCGGTAGAAATAAAATCACCAGAAAGACCGCTTTAACGTATGAATATTTTTATGTGCTGCCTAATCAGATTAAATCCATCTATTACAACTCATTAAGTTTAGGCTTTGATATTGAAACAGGTGGGCACGTATTTCAATTGCAATTTACCAATAGCCGTTACATGAATGAAAAGGGTTTTATTGCTGAAAATACTGGCTCTTGGTTAAAGGGTGGCGTTCACTTTGGATTCAATATTTCAAGAGTTTTCTATATAGGTCGTAACCGTTAATGGTGTAGGCAGTGTTTGAAATACTTGACACTGTTTAAAACTCAAAGCATTTCACCCATTTATATTGTCTTACTTTGAATGTGTATGAATTCAAAGTCTAAGTCAATATTCTATACCTCCGTTTTTGCAGGCCTTGCCTTAAGCAGTTGTGTGCCTCAACGCAAATTTGATGAGTTAAAAGCCCAATACGATAAATGCCAAGAAACTTCTACTAATTGTAAGCAAGAGCTAAGTACAGCATCTACACAATTAACAGAATGTACTTCGTTGGCGACCCAACTTAAAACAAAAGTATTGAGTCTTGAAGCTGATTCTTTAGAGTGTTTTACTGCCTTAGAAAGAACTAAAAAGTTGTATCAACAGTCTGAAGAAACCGCTCAGAGAATCATAGAAAACAGTCGTTATGAGAATGGTCGATTATCAACAGATTTGAATGCTAAAAATGAAGCCTTAAAAAACAAAGAACGGGAATTACACGAGCAAGAGGCCTCTTTGATTGCGGCTCAAAATAAAAACAGAGAATTGTCTGCAAGTTTAGCGCTAAGAGAAAAACGTGTTGCTGAATTAGAAGGCATTTTAAAGTCTAAAGACAGTGCGGTTTTGGCTTTGAAAGCCAGCATACAAAAAGCCTTACTTGGTTTCCAAAATCAAGGTTTAAGCATTGAAGTGAGAAATGGTAAAGTGTATGTGAGTATGGAAGAAAAGTTATTGTTTAAATCAGGCAGTATAACAGTTGACCCTGAAGGTGAAAAAGCGCTTATGGCATTGGCAAAAGCATTGAATACCTATGAAGAAGTTAGTATATTAGTAGAAGGTCACACAGACAATGTGCCGATGAAATCTGCCACCATTAAAGACAACTTAGATTTAAGTGTACTTAGAGCGACATCCATTACACGTTTGTTAACGGCCAATGGCAAAGTTGATCCAAAACGTGTAACCTCTGCAGGTAGAGGAGAGTATTTCCCGATTGATCCAGCAAACACTTCTGAAGCCAGAGCTAAAAACAGAAGAACAGATATTATTCTAACCCCTAAGTTAGATGAACTGCTTTCTATATTGAATTCTCAATAATATAGAATATATTGTAGTAATCGGGCCTCCATTGGGGGCCTGTTTTATTTAAAAGCATATGATACAAGTACAAATCCTTTGCATCGGTAAAACCAACGAAGATTGGGTAAAAGTGGGCATTGAAAAATATTTAAAGCTATTGAGTAAATACGTCAAAATAGAACTCAAAGAATTGCCTGATGTAAAAAATGCCAATAAACTGAACCCTGAAAAGTTAAAAGCAGAAGAAGCCAGTATGCTCCAACAATACATTACAGAAAAAGCTTTGTTGGTGTTTTTAGACGAACATGGTGACACATTCAATTCAGTAGAATGGTCAAAATGGTTGACTAAAAAAAGTTTAGACCATTCTAAATGGATTTTTATAATTGGGGGTTCCTATGGCATAGATGCTGAACTGCTTAAAAAGGGCAGTTCTGTAGCATTATCAGCCATGACTTTTAACCATCAAATGGTTAGAGCAATACTACTGGAACAACTTTTCAGAGCCATGACCATTCAGGCTGGCACGAGTTATCACCACTGATTATAAAAACAATTGCTTGGCTTGTTCGAGCGCAGGGGCAATGCCTTCAACTAGCTTACCTCCTGCATTGGCATAAAATGCTTGTCCACCACCACCACCTTGAATGTGTTTTGCTAAATCTCTAACAATTGTGCTGCAATTGATTTGATGGTCATTGATCAATGCATCAGAAGCAAATACAATAAGGTTAGGTTTGTTGTCTATGGTTGTGCCAATTACACCTAGCAAAGGCGCTTGCTCTGATTTAAGTTGGAAAGCAATGGTTTTAATGTGGTCTAAAGAAATGCCTTCAATGACTTGAATCAACACTTTTGACTGTTTACCATCAACAATTGCTTGAATTAAATCAGTCTTGATTTGTGCCGCTTTAGCCAACTCGAACTGTTCGATTTTTTTGTTTAATTCAGTTTTTTCTTCTTGTAATTTTTGTATGCTTTGTAACAAATCTTTAGGTTGTCCTAATGCTTCATTGATTTGTTGTAAGGTGGCTTCTAGTTGCTTGTAGTGTCTGTCTAATTCAGAACCCGTAATGGCTTCAATTCTTCTTACACCAGCTGCAACAGAACTTTCTGATACAATCTTGAAATGTTTTATTTTGCTGGTATTATCAATATGAGTTCCACCGCACAATTCAATTGAATAGTCAGCATCAAAAGTAATGACTCTTACAACGTCGCCATATTTTTCACCAAATAAAGCGGTAGCACCAAGTTCATCAACTGCTTTTTGAATAGGCACCATGCGTTGTTCATTTAATGCAATTTGAGCTTTGATTTTATCATTTACAATTTGCTCTATTTGAGTTAATTCTTCATCAGTTACTTTGCTAAAATGACTGAAATCAAAACGCAAAGCTTGAGCATGCACTAAGCTGCCTTTTTGAGCCACGTGTTGACCTAAAACTTGTTTAAGGGCAGCGTGTAATAAGTGAGTAGCACTGTGGTTACAGGCGGTATCTAGGCGTTTGCTTTTGTCCACTTTGGCTGTGAAAGCTTGTAAATTATCACCAGGGTATTTGTCTACAATGTGAATGATCAAATCGTTTTCCTTTTGAGTATCTAATACTTGAATGGTTTCGTTGTTGCGAATACCAATTAATACACCAGTATCACCAACTTGACCACCACTCTCTCCATAGAAAGGGGTGATGTTAAATACCATTTGGAATTGGGATTTGTCTTTCACTTTAACTTCACGCATTCTAGCAATTTTGATTTCAGCTTCAGTGAAATCATAGCCTATAAATTCCTCGTTTTCATCTTCAGAAATGTAGGCCCAATCACCTGTTTCTTTTTGTGCGTCTTTTCTACTGCGTTCTTTTTGTTCTAATAACAAGGCTTCAAAACCTGCAATATCTACTTCAGCATTTTGTTCTGCAGCAATTAAGCAGGTTAAGTCAATTGGGAATCCAAAAGTATCATACAATTCAAAGGCGGTTTTGCCATCAACCGTTTTACTGCCATTGGCAAAGTGAGCATTGATTCTATCGAGTCCATTAGACAAGGTTCTTAAGAAAGTATTGCCTTCTTCTTGAATGACTTTGGCAATAAAGTCTTTTTGTGAAGCCAGTTCTGGAAATACTGATCCGAATTCATTTGAAAGTACTGGCAATAATTTGTACATAAAAGGCTCGCGAATACCAAGGTAGCTGTAGCCATAACGCAAAGCTCTTCTGAGAATACGTCTAATCACATAACCAGCGCCATTGTTTGATGGCAATTGACCATCAGCTATGCAAAAAGCAACAGCTCTGATGTGGTCAGCAATGACTCTAAAGGCAATGTCTTTTTTGGCATCAGTACCTGTATAGGCATGGCCTGTTATACTTTCAAGTGCTTTAATAATTGGTTGAAAAACATCGGTGTCATAGTTGGATTTTTTGTTTTGTAATACACGCACTAAACGTTCAAATCCCATACCTGTATCAACGTGTTGAGCTGGCAATTTTTCAAGACTGCCATCCGCTTTCCTGTTGAATTCCATGAACACATTGTTCCAAATTTCAATCACTTCTGGATGGTCTTTGTTGACCAATTGGTCACCGCCGATTTGTGCTCTTTCTTCATCAGAGCGCATGTCTACGTGAATTTCTGAGCAAGGGCCACAGGGGCCAGTATCGCCCATTTCCCAAAAGTTATCTTTTTTATTGCCTTTTAATATTCTTGAAGGGTCACAATTTTTTAACCATAAATCATAGGCCTCTTGATCAAAGGCTAGGCCTTCTTTTTCGTCGCCTTCAAAAACAGTTACATACAATCTGTCTTTGCTGATGCCATACACTTCAGTTAATAATTCCCAACTCCATTCGATGGCTTCTTTTTTAAAATAATCGCCAAAACTCCAATTGCCTAACATTTCAAACATGGTGTGGTGGTAATGGTCTACACCAACTTCTTCAAGGTCATTGTGCTTGCCACTTACCCTCAAACATTTTTGAGTATCAGCTACACGTTTGTTAGGGGCTTTTTTATTGCCTAAAAAGTAGTCCTTAAACTGATTCATTCCCGCATTTGTAAACATGAGGGTAGGATCATTTTTAACCACAATTGGGGCAGAAGGCACTATTTGATGCTGTTTATTTTGGAAGAAATCTAAAAATCTCTGGCGTATTTCTCTTGAAGAGTACATATTTCAATATAAAATCTATTATTTTTGAGCGATTGAATGATTAATTGAGGCAAAAATACAAAAAGCCGAAGAGTTAAACACATGGCAAAGACCAAATATTTCTTTAATCCCAAAACCTTGAGTTATGAAAAATACAAACTCAGCAGGGGCTTATTGCTTTTACGCGGTATTGGTGTGTTTTCATTTTCGCTTATTTTGGGTTTTGTATTCTTTATTTTGTTCTCAAAGTTTGTTGATACCCCCTATGAAAAACAAGTGCAGTCAGCTACCAATAATATAGCTGCTGATTTAGAAGACATGAATCAACGCATCAGTTTAATGGATGCTGAACTCAATAAACTCAGACAAAAAGATGTATCTGTTTACCGTTCGATTTATGAAAGTTCTCCTGTTAATGAGCAAGTTTGGCAAAGCAAATACGAATCGTCCAAAAAGTACAGTGATCTTAGAAAGCTATCGAATAAAGAATTACTTAGCTATTTGAATTTAAGATTAACTCAATTGCAAAAAGCGTTTAAAGCACAAAGCCAAAGTTTTGATCAATTGTTGTCAATGGCTCAAAATAAAAAAGAATATTTAGCCAGAATTCCAGCTATCCAACCTGTGGCCAACAAACAACTAGAGCGCATTGGTTCGGGTTTTGGATACCGAACCGATCCGTTTTATCAAACTCAAAAATTCCACTCAGGTATTGACTTTACTGCTCCTAGAGGGGTTGAAGTGTATGCCACTGCTAATGGTGTGGTTGAAATGGTTAAGACTGAAATTTGGGGTTATGGTCAACATATTATCATTAACCATGGCAATGGTTTTTCTACCTTGTATGGTCACTTAAGTAAGTTCTTGGTAAAACGCGGTCAAAAAATATTAAGAGGTCAGTTAATTGGTTTAATTGGTAGCACAGGGAAATCTACTGGGCCACATTTGCATTATGAAGTTCATAAGAATGGTGAAAAATTAAATCCAGCTTACTTCTTTTACAATGACCTTACCAACGAAGAATATCAATTAATGCTTGAACGCGCTTCTGCGCCTAATCAATCCTTTGACTAATGCCTAAATTAAAATCAGATACAGAATTCAAAAAGCTCTTTTACAAAATGGGAGAGGCTTCAAAAATGGTAGGTGTGCCCGCCTCTATGTTGCGTTTTTGGGAAAAAGAATTTGATTGCTTAAAAGATTTACAAAAAAACCGAAAAGGTGATAGATTGTACACCGAACAAAATATTACAGATTTAAAAACCATTTATTACTTGGTGAAAGAAAAAGGCTATACCTTAACAGGAGCCAATGAATACATGCAAACTGTTAATAAAGTTAAAGATAAACAACAAGAGATGCTTAAAAGCCTCGAAAAACTCAAGCACTTTTTAGAGGACATTAAAGAGAATTTGTAAACAATTCATTCGAACTGTTCAATACAAAATGAATTATATTTGAATAACATAAAGGTTTAAACCATGGACACTCAACCAAAAGACAAAAAAAGCAGAGTATACTTACTCATTTTAATTGGTATTTTATTGGCACTCAATATTGGCATTTTGGCCAAAATGATGTCTGGTAAAAAAGAGAACGAAGAACTCACTGCACAAAACGTAGCTTTAAGTAATGATAAAAAAGCTTTAGAAGCTGACCTCGCTCAAAGTGAAGCGGATTTGAATGCCATGCGTGCAGAAAACGATAGTTTAAGTTCAGAACTTCAAGCCAAAGATCAAGACCTTGAAGCTAAAATTAAACAGATCAAATCTTTGTTGTCTAACAATAAACTCACCACCAAACAATTCAATCAAGCTAAGGCTGATATTCAAGCCTTAAAAGATGAAATCACTGCCTACAAAAATCAAATTGCAGAATTGACTCAACGCAATTCTGAATTAATGTCGGAGAATGCAGGACTTTCTCAAAGTCTGAGCTCAGAACAAACCCGATCTGCTGAAAAAGATAAGGTCATTGCTAATAAAGATAAAGTAATCGCCATTGCTAAGCGTTTGCATGCCAATAGTATTTCTGCAGTTGGAGTCAGAGAACGCAAAATGTTTGGTAAAAAAGAAGTTGCTACAGATAAAGCCGCAAAAACAGAAGAGGTTAAAGTGGTCTTTAGTATAGATAAGAATGCAGTGTCTGACGCTGGTGATAAAGACATTTTTGTTAAGTTGATTGCCCCTGATGGATCACCTGTGACCACTAAAGTTCAAACTACAAAAGTTGACGGTACAGAAACATTATATACCCAAAAATTAACCATCGATTACCAAAACGAAAAAACGGCGCCTTATTCAGTGTATTGTACCAAACAAAATGGTTTCCAGAAAGGAGAGTATACCATAGAACTGTTTACAGAAGGGTATAAAATTGGAAGTGCTAAACTGCTTTTGAAATAATAAACGTTTAAATATCTTAAAACCGACTTTTTAGTCGGTTTTTTTTTGCAAATTTGTGTCATGATGAAACGCATAGGAGTATTAACATCTGGCGGCGATGCGCCAGGCATGAATGCATGCATTCGTTCTGTTGTAAGAACTGCGAAGTTCCATGGGATTGAAGTGATTGGTATTAAAAGAGGTTATCAAGGCCTTATTGAGGGCGATTTATTGCCATTAACAACAGACCATGTTGCTAACATTATTCAATATGGCGGCACCTTTCTTAAATCAGCTAGGAGTGAAGCGTTTAGAACAAAAGAAGGCAGAGCTAAGGCTTTTGAAGTGATACAAGAATTTGGCATTGATGGTTTGGTTTGTATTGGCGGAAATGGTACTTACACAGGTGCAGGAATTTTTTATGATGAATATAAGATCCCTTCTGTAGGTGTGCCAGGAACAATTGACAACGATTTATACGGCACTGATTTTACAATAGGATTTGATACAGCTGTTAATACGGCTTTGGATGCCATTGATAGAATTAGAGATACGGCTGATGCCCACAACAGATTATTTTTCATTGAAGTGATGGGCCGAGATAGTGGTTTCATCGCTTTGCAATCAGGAATAGCAGGCGGCGCTGAAGGCATTTTATTGCCTGAAGTTATGAGTGATTTTGATGAACTATTGCAACATTTTAATCAATCAGATAAAAGGGCTAAAGCCTTTAGTATTGTTATCGTTGCAGAAGGAGAGGAGTCGGGGCATGCCATAGATATCGCTAAGCGATTTGAGGCAGCCAATCCGAATCACGATATCCGAGTTTCAGTTTTGGGGCATATTCAAAGAGGCGGTAAACCCAGTGCTAACGATAGAATTCTAGCTAGTTTTTTAGGCAATGCAGCTGTTGAAGAACTCATAAAAGGTAAAGCCAATATTTGTGTTGGAATGGTCAATCAAGCATTGTTTACTTGCAGCTTTAAAGAGGCCATAGACAACAAAAAAACCATTAATTTTGATCTTTGGAATTTGTCAAAAGTATTGAGTCATTAATTGTTAAGCAAACTCAGCATATCGAATTTTGCCATCATCAAACACATTGTGTTTGAACCTGTAGCAGGATTAAACATCATTACAGGGGAAACCGGAGCAGGTAAATCCATTATACTGGATGCCTTGGGCTTGATATTGGGCAATAGAGCAGATGTTAAAACCTACAGTGAATTTGGTGAAAAATGTGTGGTTGAAGGAGAATTTACGATAGACTCGGCTCATTATGCCCCATTATTTAAACAGATGGACCTTGATTTTGAATCTGTTTGCATCATCAGAAGAGAGATTCATAAATCTGGTAAAACCAGAACCTTTGTGAATGATACGCCTGTTACTCTAGGGCAACTTAAGCGCCTAACCAATACTTTGGTGGCCATTCATTCTCAACATGAGAATACCCAATTGACTGAATCGGCCTTTCAGTTTCAATTCATTGACCAATTCTCTAACTCAATGGAATTAAGACTGGCTTATCAAAACGCTTTACAAACCTATAAACACCAAGCTCAGGCATTAGAACAGCTCAAGGAACAACAGAGTCAATTACTCAAAGAAAAAGATTATTTAAGTTTTTTACTCAATGAATTTGAAGCCCTGTCTTTAAAAGCAGATGAAGAATTAAGCATTGAACAATCTTTAGCCATACTTCAAAATTCAGAAACGCTTACCGCCTTCTTACAAGATACAGTTAATACCCTTTCAGAAGGAGAGTATTCAGTGATTCAATCCTTGAATCAACTAAAAAACAAATACCGTTCAGCGGAAGCCATTCACCCGAAAGTTAAAGCCGTTTTAGACAGACTACATTCTACTATCATTGAATTGAAGGATATTGTTGCTGAAACAGAATCCTTAAACGATTTGGCCCAACACGATCCAGTAAAAATGGATGAATTGAATGCGCGTTTAAATAGTATACAACAACTTAAGCGCAAACATGGCGTAGAGCAAAGCAATGAGTTGTTGAGTATACATGAAAACATTGCTGATCAATTGTTGTCTATAGGCAATATTGATCAGTCCTTATTGGAATTGACTGCTCAAGTTCAAAAGGCATTGGCTTTGGTAAAAACGTCTGCAAGAGCATTGCATCAAAATCGAAGCAAACACCTTTTAGCTTTGCAAGAAGCAATAGAAGATCAATTACATGCCTTGGAAATGCCGCACGCTAAAATTCAATTTAATTTGAATTTGTCTGAGCATATGAATGAATGGGGTATGGATGAATTAGAGCTTTGTTTTACCGCCAATTTAGGAATGCCTTTGCAAAGCATTAGCAAGGTTGCTTCCGGCGGTGAATTGAGCAGGTTGGCTTTGAGTATAAGAGCCATAGAAGCTGCCCATCATCAATTAAATACACTTGTGTTTGATGAAATTGATACTGGGGTTTCTGGAAGAGTGGCAGATACCATTGGTCAAGTGTTCAAACAAATTGCTTTGTCTCATCAGGTATTTGCCATTACCCATTTGCCCCAAGTGGCTGGTTATGGCGATGCCCATTTCTTTGTTGGTAAAACAGAAAACAACCAAAAAACAGAATCAACCATTCAACGCTTAACAACCAAGCAGCGTATTGAAGAATTGGCTAAAATGTTAAGTGGTAATCAGGCCACAGAAATAGCCAAAAAGAATGCTAAAGAATTGTTAAAAGCATAAGGCTTACTGATGCAGTTCAATTTGTTTGATCAACTCAGCCTCAGTTACTAAACTATTGGCCTCCCATACGACAACTCCTTTTTTATACAATTTTAATACCGGTAGGGTACTCACTTTTAAAGTCTGACAAAGTGTTTTATTCTCTTCTACATTTATGCGTTCAACCTTTACTGTACCTTTCACTTTTCCTGTTAAGGTTTCTAAATACGGTTTCATTTTTTGACAAGGTGCGCACCATACGGCATAGAAATCAATTAATACTAATTGGTTTGAATCTATCATGGTTTGATAAGCTTGTGCACTGATTTTGTCAGCTACAGGTGCTGAGTTGCCATTTACCTCGGGTAACTGATTAGAACGCCATGCCATCATGCCACCCTCTAATTCGTATACTTTGGTATAGCCTGATTGGCGCAAAAATTGAGCAGCTTGCCCACTTCTGCCGCCACTTAAACAATACACATAAATGGGAGCCTCTTTTTGATATTGGGCCATGCTTTTTTCAAAACCATCGGCATTCCAATCAATATTAACAGCACCATTAATGTGCCCAGATTCAAATTCAGAAGGCGTTCTTACATCAATAATGTTGTTTGCGCTTTTAATGGCTTCTGCAAATGCTTTAGCCGTTAATACTTGATTTTGATCCTCAGATTTAGCCTGCATTTGACAAGCATTCATCAACAGCCCAACGAGGGCAAGAAAAAGTAATTTAGTAGGTGTTTTCATTGGTTATTTTTTTTCACATTGATTGCCAAAACAATTGCCAGATGCACAGCCAAAGCCTAATAAGCCCATGGCGGAAAAATACAAGCCCATTGCGGTCATTAAATACTCACGCATCATTATGGATTGAATGACCATCAATATCCCCATGATCAAGTAGATGATGCGGCTAAAATTCCAACCGCTCAATAGTCTTTGTTTGATATACATTATTGAATTTGATGTTTTAAGCTTGCCCAAGAACCGCCATTGTATACTGTTTGATACCCGTTCGATTTAAGTATATTTTTAGCTGCAGCACTGCGCATGCCACTGGCGCAGCAGGTTATTATAGGTTTGTTTTTATCTTTTAATTGAGATAGTTGATTGTTTAAAGCATCAACAGGTATATTCATCGAACCTTTAATATGGCCTGATTGGTATTCTCCTTTTGATCTAACATCTAAAATGATAGCGCCTTGAGCCACTAAAGCTTTGAAATCTACTTTAGGCCCAAATCCGAAAAGTTGTTTAAGTGCTTGTAACATATTATTGAACATCTAACCATGAACCACCATTAACACAGTCAATACCATGTGCCATTAAAAATCTTTGAGCTTGACCACTTCTGTTTCCAGAAGCACAACATAAAACAATGCCTTCACCCATTGCTTTGATTGAATTTACTTTTTCAGGGATCTCATTCAATGGGATGTTGATGGATCCGGCAACATGGCCACCCATAAATTCGTCTTGACTTCTTACGTCGATTACAATTTTTTTCATATTGGTATTATTTATTTTTTGAAAATGTCGCTGATTAAAAACCCTAATAAACCACCATACAATGAACTGTTTAATGGCTTTGATGTTATGGCGCAAGTACCAGAAGCACAACCGATAAAATGGTAATATAAATAGCCAACAATAAGGCCAAGTCCTATACCAATAAACATGTGTTTTCTAGAAATGATCCAATTCATGATGCAAAATTAAAGAGCCTTCAAACAGGTTTTAGTAACTTTTGTTACACTGATGATTTTTTTCCAATAAATCTTATAATATCAGCCTCCCCAATATGAAAACTGCCTTCGTTTAAAGTTGTTTTATGATATTGGTTATGCAGCGTTTTAATGCTTTTGAAATCTTGACTAAGTTGTTCACTACTGTAGAGCATCTCAATTTGTTTCGGTCCACCAGAGACTTTGCCTAATTGAGCAGGTTGAAAAGCTTCTAATATGAGCAAGCCATCCGGCTTCAGCCATGAAATGGTTTTTGAATGAAGCAGAGTTCTTATTGCTGCAGGCAGGTGGGCATAGATTAAAAAGATAGCATCAAAAGAATCTTTTAGATAATCTACCTCTGATGCATTTGCAATTTCAAATTGAATTTTAGTCGCTTTTTGTTGGGCTAATTGATTGGCTTTTATTTGGCCTTCACGACTTTGGTCAAAGGCATAAACCTCATGGCCTAAACTTGCAGCATAAACAGCATTTCGGCCTTCTCCCTCACAACAAAATAATAATTTGCCTTTAGGTAGTTGTTTCAATTGCGCTTTAACAAAATCATTGGGGGCTGTTCCATACGCATAATCTGATGTTTGATAACGTTCGTTCCAAAAAGCTGTATCCATCTTTCAAATTACGGCATTTAATCACAGTATAAATGTGACAAATATTACTGAGCAGTATCTTGTTCTTTAATGCGAAATAAAAGAATGTCTTTGATCAGTGTTTTTGGAAATTTACTGGAGTAGGGGATTTGAATGGCCCCCTTGGAGCAAGTAAATTCTGTTAGTCTGTCTTTGAAATGTTCAATGGCTTTAGGTCTTGGATAAATGCCTAAATGTTGCTTATGTGCCGCATAATGAATCAAATTACCCTTGTACAAAGGGGTTGGCATTTGCCATTTAATGGCTTCATCTATTGCAGGTAACAGCTCAAAGACTAAATTGCGCATAGCCTTTAAATGGGGCTTTGCTATGTCTGGTGCTGATTTTATGTAAGTTTCAACAGCGTTCAAGCTTTTGATTCAATCGCTTTTTTGATGAACTTTACAAAAATCGGGTGAGGATTTTCAACAGTGCTCTTTAATTCGGGATGAAATTGAACACCAATAAAGAATGGGTGCTTTGGAATTTCAACAATCTCAGCCAAACCAGTTTTTGGATTGATGCCAGTGATTTGCATACCGTGTTTTTCAAAATCTTTAGTGTATTTACTATTGAATTCGTAACGGTGTCTGTGTCTTTCACTGATTTTTGATTTGCCATATATTTTACTGGCTAATGAACCTTTTGTAATTTGACAATCATAGGCACCCAAACGCATAGTACCCCCTTTTTGAGTGATGGCTTTTTGTTCAGACATCATATCAATAACAGGGTATTTTGTCTGTTCATCCATTTCCACACTATGGGCATTTTTGAAGCCAATTACATTTCTTGCAAATTCAATCACACAACATTGCATGCCTAAACAAATGCCAAAGAAAGGTACATTGTTTTCTCTTACGAACTGAATAGCTGCTAGCTTGCCGTCAATGCCTCTACCTCCAAAACCTGGTGCGACTAATACACCATTAAAACCTTTTAATTTTGAAGCAACATTTTCAGGCGTGAGCAATTCAGAGTGAATATATTTTACTTTCACTGTGCATTCATTGGCTGCACCAGCGTGAATAAAGGCTTCATTAATTGATTTGTAAGCATCAGGCAATTCAACATACTTGCCAACTAAGGCTATGTTCACTTCGTTTTTAGGATGTTTTACATGGGCTAAGAATGCTTTCCATTGATCCAATACTGGTTCGTTTTTAGCAGACAATCTTAACTTTGATAAGACCACTTTGTCAAGCTTTTCTTTAAGCATAACTAATGGCACATCGTAAATGGTATCAACGTCCATACTTTCAATAACTGCATTAGGACTAACATTGCAAAACAATGCAATCTTTTTACGCATTTCAGCACTTATTGGATGCTCTGTTCTGCAAACTAAAATATCTGGTTGAACGCCACTTTCTAATAAGAATCTTTAACCGAATGTTGAGTTGGTTTGGTTTTAAGTTCTCCAGCTGCTTTTAAATAAGGTACTAAGGTTAAATGAATAACGATGGTGTTTTCTTCACCTAAATCCCATTTGATTTGTCTAACTGCTTCAATGAAAGGATGAGATTCAATGTCACCAACTGTGCCACCAATTTCAGTGATCACGATGTCGTATTGACCAGAGTCTCCCAATAAACGCATTCTACGTTTGATTTCATCTGTAATATGCGGAACTACTTGAACTGTTTTGCCTAAATAATCACCGCGACGCTCGTTTTCAATAACGGTTTGATAGATTTTACCTGTGGTAACGTTATTGGCTTGAGAGGTTGGCACATTTAAAAAACGTTCGTAGTGGCCTAAGTCTAAGTCAGTCTCAGCGCCATCTTCAGTCACATAACACTCTCCGTGTTCGTATGGGTTAAGCGTTCCTGGATCGACATTGATATAAGGGTCGAATTTTTGAATGGTCACTCTATAGCCTCTGGCTTGTAAAAGTTTAGCCAAAGATGCTGAGATAATGCCTTTCCCTAATGAGGATGTAACACCACCGGTTACAAATACGTATTTACACTTCTGTTCCATATTGAATTATGGTTAAATGAAGGCCTGTAAAATCAATGATTCCAGCGTATCTGGATGAAAATTAAAACTGTACAGTTGGAGCAGATAACCGGATGACAAAGGTAGGGCTTTTTAGCCGGCAAATTCAGGATGTATTTTCAAGAAATTGTCAACAGTTTTTAAATCCTCAGGAGAATCCACTGCTGGGCTCGAAAAATCGGTTGTGCTCACATGTATTTTATAGCCATTGTCAAGCCAGCGCAATTGTTCTAAGGATTCTAATTGTTCTAAAGGACTTAACGGTAAATGCATTAATTGAGGAATGATGTTGCTGTTGAAACCATACATTCCAATATGTCTGTAGTATTGGTGTTTTAGATGCCATTCAGCTTGCTCAATGGCTCTGATATAGGGTATGCTTTGTCTTGAAAACAGCATGGCCATTCCCGATAAATTGCAAACGACTTTAACCACGTTGGGATTGAATAATTCTTCAGTACTTTGAATGGGTAACTGCAGGGTAGCAATGTCAGCATCAGTATGGTTAATGGCTTTGTATAAGAGATCAATTTGTTGAGGTTGAATAAAAGGTTCATCTCCTTGGAGATTGATAACACATGTATAATTTTGATTTAAATGGCTAAACACTTCAAAACATCTGTCAGATCCACTTTGATGTGCAGGGCTGGTCATTATACATTGCCCAAACTGAATTACATGGTCGAATATGCGTTGGTCATCTGTGGCCACATAAACGTCTTTCTCAAATGGCGCTTTGAGGGCCTGTTCATAAGTGCGTTGAATCATTGATTTACCGGCAATGTTAACTAATGGTTTGCCTTCAAATCTTGTGGAGGCAAATCGCGCAGGGATAACAATTAATGCTTTCATAATTTTAAAATGATACACTTAAACCTAGTTTGATGCCAAATTTCCTGACCGAACTGCCTTCTAACTGAGTTAATCTATGTACAAAGGCTATTTGCATTACCTTAAATACATTTTCAAGTCCGTAGGCCATTTCTATATAGGGCTCTTTGTTGATTTTATTTTCCAATTGACTAATAGGTCTGTTGTAGTCATCTGTTTTTGGAATCAATGCTTTGTTGGCATCACTGATTGTGCCCATTACTGCTCTGGCCTCAAAAAATTCTCTCCATTTTAGTTTTTTCATAATTGGTACTCTGTTTAAAATGGCGCCATTAAAGTGGTGTTCCATTTTTAAGAATACACTTTGGTCAGTAATGAATTCAAAGAAGTTCATTAAGTTGTAGGCACTTGTACTGTATACAAAAGATTGATTTCCTCTGTGAACCTCTAAAAGCGGGTAGGGTAAGGTTTCAAAAATTTTAGTGGCACTTAAGGTAAAATCGGTTCTTCCCCAATACCCAAAACTAAGCCCTTTTTCAATAGAGGCAGTTACTCTGTTGTAATCAAAACGGCTGCCAAAAACGCCTTTAAAACCATGGGTATAATTGAGTGATAATGCAAAGCCCCCTGGTTTAGACTGTTTCACCCTTTCGTTATCGTTTTGAAGGTAATATTCTTTTGGCGCCCAGCGTAATCCCATTGTCATCGTAGAATTGGTAAAATCACTTGATATGGATTGTGTGTCGTTTAGCTGGTCGAAATAGGCAAAATTGAATTGTCTAACAGGTTGAAATTGGTATTCTTTGTGCATCATTACCAATTTGAAGTTCCAACCTTTTTTAAATTCACTGTTGAACCAGACCTTGCTTTCTTTGGTTCTATTGAGTTGGCTGGCGGCAAATACAGATACGGCCGTAAATAAATTACTGGAGCCGTAATAGTCGTCTGTAACACCAATTTGCTCCACATCCTTTTTATAAGATGCCCCCACCATTGTCCAATGCTTGCGGTTTAAAACCCTTTCTGTTTGCAATTTAAATTTGAATTGAGAATCTGAAAACCCATAAGCAGTGTAGGCGCTTAAAATGTAGTTTTTGCTAAAATGGAAATTGGTTTTCATGCCCAATCTTAATCGATGTCCTTCAAGCACATTGTATCCATACATCATGGCATAGGGACCCCAATCAATTTTGCCTATTGTTTTGTAGCCATTGAAAGCGATGTTGATGAATTCAACATAGTTCTTAATCACTTTGACATTGGTTAGGGTGTCAATTTTTGATAAGACTCTTTTTTCATCAGCACTTAGGGCTTCATGTCTGGCAGTATCCCAATATTCATTAGAATGGGTTGTAGCTCCATCGGTCATAATAATGGGGTAATCATAAAAAGTATTTGGGTGATCAATGTTAACGGCCATTTTTTCATAGGAATTGCTAAACATAGCAATCATGCCGGCAGATTTTTTTGACATTTCTGCAATGTCTATTAATATCCTAGATTTCACTGGTACATACGCACCCGCTGCAGTAGGAGCAAGTTCCTGAGTGATTTTTAGTTTCTCAATAAAGTTTAGATTGGCTTTGTTGGTAATGCTCAGTGATAAAGACCTTAATGCAAACGTCGAATCCTCTATCCAAACATAACCAGTGAAGACTAAGTCAAGTGGGTTTTTAGGCGTCACTTCAATTTGATAGATTTTTTTTCGACTGCCTTCAGGGTAATGAGAACCTACTAATTTGTAGTTGTAATATGTGAATGATGATTTACTGATTGGAGATATAAAACTCTTTTCCAAAATCGGTAAAATATTGTCGTTGAAATTGTATTGCTGAAAGGTGGATCCTAATAGTTGAGATAGAAATGTGCCATCTTCAACACCAACCCCTTTAACCCTTGAAGCTAAAATGACTTCTTTGTTTTGTTTGGGATTTTTTTTGAAATAAAATTGGCTTAAATTTTCTGATAAAAATATTGGTAATACCAGTTTGTCGCGGTCTTCACTTAAATAGGAAATGGTGTCAAATATGCCTTCAACTTGTTTTAATAATTTTTTGTTTTTGAGTTCTTCAGAAACATTGTTAACGGCTATTTGGACCTTGGTGAAACTCTCACATTCAAAGGCGTCTAGTTTTTCAAAATTATAATTTTGTTTGTTGTTTTGAGCCTTTTCGATCACCATAATGGCTCTGTTAATTTTATTGGTGGTTTTGACCCCGGCCAAGGTGGTTTCTTTGACCACCATTTGCACCTTTATGGTTTGAGTGCTTCCCATCTGAACTTTGAAGTACTGAGTCGCATAGCCAACATATGAAACTGACAAGCTATCAGCATTCATTTGTGTTTTGATTTGAAAATAGCCTTCAAAATTACTCAAGGCTCTATTCTCTGTGCCAATAAAGTGAACCATAGCACCAGACATTGGCTCCCCAGTTTTTTGATCCATAACGCGCCCTTTCACAATGGTCCAATCTTGAGCAGATACAACAGTGAAAAGCGAAATCAAAAGCATTAAAAACAAATAGCGCATCCTCACAAAAATATTTCATTTATAGTGTTGTTTCCTCATTACGGTCTGATATTTTATCCCATTTTGTGAATAAGTCTAATCTTTAGCTTGAATTAAGACTGCTTTGTTTTGTTTCATGATTGTTGAAAAATAATTCAACAAAAGAAATAGGACAGTCAGTTTATCCTCTATATTTGCATCGAGTATTGGTTTTTGATTGACTGGCAAAGTCAATTAAAATTAAAAGGGAATTGGGTGTAAATCCCAAACATTTCCCGATGCTGTAAACACTCGCCTTGTGCGATTTTTGGACTTATGCCACTGTCTGTAAAGATGGGAAGGTTCCAAAAGTTTGAGTGTAAGTCAGAAGACCTGCCATACCCATTTTAAATCAAGACTTTCGGTGAAAAGGTCTGAGGTGTCATACAAATTGTTTGTACATTTCATTGTTTTCCCTTGAGTCTGTTGATAAACAAACAGAATGAAGAAGACCATTTGTCTCATAGCTTTTAGCCTAATTGCCATGCTACTGCATGGTAAGGGGATAGATACTTCTGTTTGGCGCAACTTCGAGTTAATTGCTAGTAAAGACCATATTAACCCGGGTTCTATTCGCATCAATCTACCACAACAGCAAGATGGCAGTATAGCGGATGTGCTCTCCAAGAACAGTGCATTGTTTATTAAAACCTATGCACCAGGTAGTTTAGCTACAACATCAATGAGGGGTATGGGAGCTCAACATACGGCGGTTTTGTGGAATGGCATCAATTTGCAAAGTTCAATGAATGGTGTCATAGACTTAAACATTCTACCTATGTTTTTTATAGATAAGGCGGCCATTGAAACAGGGGTTAATGCCTCATTGTGTGGCAATGGTGCCCTAGCTGGAGCCATTGTTACCAATACTGATTTTCAATCACCCAAAAAATTAATTGGCGAAATGGCGTATGGTAGTTTTGGTCAGAAACAATTGGCTTTGGGTTTTACCACTAAAATTAAACAACTGGTTTTACATACTAGATTGTTTAATAAATCTGCCAATAATGATTTTGAATACTACAATGCCTTTAAAATAGGTCAACCCTTAGAACGTATACAAAACAATCAGTTTCAACAGGCTGGGGTCATGCAAAGTATTCGCTTGAAATTATCGGAGTCTAAAAAAATACAAGCGTCATGGTGGTACCTGAATACACAGAGAGGCCTACCTGCCGTTATGGGTGCTGCCTCCCACAATGAACATCAAAACGATTACAATGCCATAGCTTGTGTACAATACGATTACACCTTGCCGAACAAACAAGTCTTCAATAGCAAATTGGCCTTTAATTCAGAAATGATCAATTACTTCAATGATTTGTTGTCGCCAGCTTTTAATACCGCAAGGTCTTTGATTTCTGAATCTCAATACACGATTAAATTCAAACGCCATTTAGAATGGTATAATAGCTTTAATGCCACTTACCAGAAAGCATGGACAGACGGTTACAGACAAGGGGTTGATCGTTTGGGCTTATCGTGGCACAGTCGATTGACTTGGTTGGCGAACAAGACCTTTAAATTACACATGGGCAATAGGCAAATGATGGTTCAGAATTTAATGGCGCCTTCTACACCAGATGTAAGCACTGAATGGGCTTTTCATCCCAATTGGAAACACAAATTAAATGCAGCTTATAGCTTTAGATTGCCTTCCTTTAATGATTTGTATTGGATGGGAGGGGGCAATCCGGATTTAAAATCCGAGAAAGGTAAAAAAGTAGAAAGCAGTATTGAATTTAAACAAGCAGGATTTAAACTAGGGCTTACAGGTTTCTTTCATCATGTGAATGATTGGATCATGTGGGTGCCAGCAACTGGCGCTTCACTTTGGAAAGCGGTTAATGCTAAGGCTGTGGAAAGTAAAGGTTGTGAATTGTCGTCTGAACTTAAATGGAACATCAGTAAACAATTGCTCATTAAATGGTTTTCTAAATACCAATATGTTAACAGTGTCAACAAAGCTGTTTATGGTCCTGATCAGAGCATAATAGGAAAAAAATTGTTCTATACACCTCAGCATACAGGGATAAGCCAAATTCAATGCTTATTCAATAAATACAGAATTGCAACCGCTTGTCAATATGTTGGTCAGAGGTTTACCACAGCAGATAATGCCTTATCAGGCCAATTGCCGGCTTACTTAATTTGGCAACTTGCTTTGTCAAGAGAAATGGATTTCGGGCAGTGGCATTCAAGCCTTGAACTTACCATAAATAATTTAAGCAATGTCAATTACATGGTCTTTGAAAATCGACCAATGCCACTTCGCAATATATACTTAACTTATAAATTCAATATCAATTATGAACATTAAATCATTACAATTTTTTTGCTTGCTATCTGTTGCTTTTTTTGCTTGTAAGCCAGATGCCCAACAAACCATTACAACAGACGACTTTAAAGGTGTTTTTGTTGTCAATGAAGGGGGATTTGGAAAAGCCAATGGCAGTATTGGTTTATACAAACCAGGAAGTCAACAGTATTTTGATGCTTATAAAACAGCTAATGGTATTGCGCTTGGAGATGTGGTTCAGTCTATGACTTTAATTGATGGCAAATATTATATAGCGGTTAATAATTCAAATAAAATTGAAGTGGTCAACCAAGCTGACTTTAAATCAGTAACGAGCATTGCAACAACCTCACCAAGATATGTTTTAAAAACATCTACAAATAAAGCGTTTGTTAGTAATCTATACAGTAATTCGATTAAAGTGTTGAATACCAGCAATCAAACACTTGAGTCAAGTATTGATGTACACCACAATACAGATCAATTATTGCTTTTTAATAGTAAAGTGCTTGCCAGCACCTTTGATCAAAAAGTCATGGTGATTGATCCTAGTAGCAACAGTTTAATTGACTCTGTTACTTCAGCTTCAGGACTTAGTAAAATGGTAGCGGCCAATCAAGGCGTATACTTACTTTGCACAGGTTTATTAGATTGGAACACAGGCGCCACAATAGAAAAGGGAGCCATTCAGTTTGTGAATGATACTTTTGGAATAGCACAATCTTGGCCATTAACATCTGCCAGCTATGGTGGTTCTATGGTATATGCCAATAGTTTGAACGCATTGTTGTTTAGCTTAGGAGACAATAAAATCATTAAAATGGCTTTTGACGGTACTATGACAGATTGGTTGGTATTACCTACAGGTCAATCGGTTTATGGCTTAAATTGGGATGCTCAAAATGCGCAATTGTATATCAGTGATGCAGGTGATTTTAATGCCAATGGTAAGGTATATGTTTATGATGCCACTGCCAATAAAGTTAAGGAAATCAATGCAGGCATAGCACCTAATGGTGTTGTATTAAATCCCTAATGTGGCGCTTCCTTTTATTTGTTTGCTTG
>JAURIG010000179.1 GCA_030832905.1 Bacteroidota bacterium | reverse complement strand
TAATAATTGACCTTAAACAATTGGTAAGAGGTGTCTGCTTGGTGTTTGGTGTCTAATGTTCTGCGGATCAATCGGTGAATATTGCCGCCAAATTCTATCACATTGGCTCTTATGAAAAAACTAGATCGACTTTTTGTGGTGTTTTTATCAGAGAATAAGAAACTCAGACCAGAAGAGGTAATTAAGTTGTTTGAAAATAGCCGCTGAATAAAAGCACTATCAGCTCTTTTGGAAATATCAATTTTGAGAGCATTTCGGCTAAATGACATTTCAAATACGTTTAAAAACCAATTGGCTCTTGTTGTGCTGATTTGGTATTGGTAGGTAAGTGGTATGATTTTTCTCAGATAGTCAGGATTCTTTTCATACAACAAAGACAAATTGAAATTCGTTTTAATGGCTTTTACTTGAGGCAGTTTTTCTAAAGGTTTTAGAATAGATGACTTTGGAATACTTAAAGATAGATTTAAACTCTGTTGATAGGCAGGGTTAAAATGCTTGATTTTATTGGTGTTGGTGTCGCGGTATAATTGAGCCTCAATTCTCGTGTTGGCACTGATGTTAAACAACTCGGCATTGTGAAACAAATTTCTGTGGGTCCAAATTAAACTATTAGCGACCCCATAAGAGTTGCCCAAATTAATGTTTTGGATACGGTTTAATTGAGACATAATCCCTTGAGGTTCTATCGTGAATGTTTGCCTATAATTGGTTTTTAATGACACAATAGCTTCAAGGCCTTTGATACTGTCTTTTAGGGAAGGTTTAAACGCGATATCAATGAATTTAAACAGACTGAATTCAGATAATTTGGCGTAAGT
>JAURIG010000178.1 GCA_030832905.1 Bacteroidota bacterium | reverse complement strand
TAAATGATTTTTATACACCGTGAAACTCAGATGTAAGCATCATATCCTATTCTGGTGTTTGGTATTACTAAGCACAAGTGCTGAAGCTAAATTAACGGCATCTGATAGCAGTCTGCGTTTGAATAGTAAATCCTATGTTTCAACTTTCAAATCGCCTTTTAATAGTCTTGAACATTTTACTGTTTCTGGGTATTACCGTTTTATGGGCAATTACCGAAATATGACCGATGCCTATGCCCACATGGAAAACAATAAGAAATCAATATTTATTGGGGATGATGCTCAAATCCCTCAATTCATGTTGAATTTAAATGGTTACACAGATAAAAACACCTCATTTGGAACGGATTTATTCATGTGGACACCGCTTACTGGTTTAGGGCAAACAGAAAATGTTAAAGGCTTAAATCTAGGGATAAGTTTATATGGCAATTTTAAGACCCGAATTGGTAATTTAAATGTAAGAACTGGGGGTATCAATTGGTATGCTATGACGCCATTTACTTTTCAGACCAATAAAGGGTACAATCGCTACAGTTTGTTTGAGAGAAATCCTTGGGATCCTAATACCAATCAAATTGATGACAGATACAAAACCTTCTACAATACTGGTGCTATGAACCAAGATCAAAGATGGGGTAATCAAGCTTTTCAAGGGTTGATTATTGATGGCACAGATTTACCAGGTCAAACCGCAGTTAGTTTGATGTTGGGTAAAACTCAATTTGATGGCGGATACAGTCCAATTCCCAATTATTCTTATGGTGGTAAATTGAAGAAGTATTTCGATAACAATAAGGCCAGTGTTTCTTTAAATACCTTTAATTCAACGGCAGTAA
>JAURIG010000177.1 GCA_030832905.1 Bacteroidota bacterium | reverse complement strand
CGTTAAAAATGAAGAATCGGGAGAGAAATTCTACGGTTCGATTGTAGTACCAGATATGGGTAAAGAAATGCCCCACGTTGGAACTATCATTGGTGTAGGTCCAGGTCGCCGCAATGGAGAAGGTAAATTAATTCCATCAACATTTAAAGTAGGTGATAAAGTTATTTTACCTAAAATTGGACCAGTAAGAGTAGAATATGATGGGGTAGAATACCTTGTTACATCAGAAAATAACGTATTAGCATTAATCGAAACAGAAGAAAATGAGCAAGCAGATAGTATTTAATCAAGACGCAAAAACAAAATTATTAAAGGGCGTTATCAAATTATCAGATGCAGTTACGTGTACATTAGGACCAAATGGTCGTAACGTAATCATCGACAATGAAGGTGATAATCCAGTATCAACTAAGGACGGTGTTACAGTGGCTCGTTCTATTGAATTAGAAAACCCAATCGAAAATATTGGTGCACAGCTATTAAAACAAGCAGCAATCAAAACAGCTGATTTAGCTGGTGATGGTACTACTACAACTACATTACTTGCATCAACTATGATTGCAGAAGGATTTAATGCAATTAAAGCAGGATCTAATGCAGTAGAAGTTAAACGTGGAATTGAGCAAGCAACTAAAGAAGTAATCGACCAGATTAAAAAAGCATCTAAAGATATTACTTCAGACGAGCAAATTAAACAAGTAGCAGTTATTTCAGCTAATGGTGATGAGGAAATTGGTTCATTGATTTCTGAAGCAATGCAGGCAGTAGGTGTAGATGGTGTAGTTACAGTAGAAGAATCTCGTATTGGCGAAACGTCATTAGAGATTGTAGAAGGTATTCAAATCGATAAAGGATATAAATCATTGT
>JAURIG010000176.1 GCA_030832905.1 Bacteroidota bacterium | reverse complement strand
CTTTTATTGTTTCCGATCTCGTTGAAAAACGAATTTGAATAGAGTACTTACAACAAGCCACGGTAGCCTTGTAAGCGTTATTTTTTATAAAATAAATTAATTATGTCAGGAATTATCGGTAAAAAAGTCGGAATGACCAGCCTATACATGGAAGATGGAAGATCCATTGCATGTACGCTGATTGAGGCCGGACCTTGTGTAGTAACACAGGTTAAAACTGTAGAAAAAGAAGGCTATAATGCTGTTCAAATCGGCTACGGTGAGAAAAAAGAAAAGCACACAACAAAATCTTTGTTGGGTCACTTCAAGAAAGCAAATACTACTCCTAAGAAAAAATTGGTAGAATTTCGCACGTTTGAGCAACCTCTTGCATTAGGGGATGTTTTAACGGTTGAGATGCTAGAGCTAGACACGTTTGTGGACGTGGTTGGTACTTCTAAAGGTAAAGGTTTCCAAGGTGTTGTTAAGCGTCACGGATTTGCCGGTGTGGGTGGTCAAACTCACGGTCAGCATAACCGCGGTCGTCACCCGGGTTCAATTGGTGCGTGTTCATTCCCATCTCGTGTATTCAAAGGCTTACGCATGGCGGGTCGTACAGGTGGTAATCGTGTAAAGCTTCAAAACTTACAAGTTTTGAGAATCTATCCAGAGAAAAACTTATTAGTAGTTTCTGGATCAGTACCTGGAGCTAAGAACTCATACGTAATCATTGAAAATTAAAAATTGGGCCTAGCCTAAACAATAGACATTCTGAAACATGGAATTATCAGTATATAACATAGCAGGAAAAGATACCGGAAAGAAAATTACTCTTTCTGACGAAATCTTTGGTATCGTTCCTAACGAGCATGTGGTTTACTTAGATGTG
>JAURIG010000175.1 GCA_030832905.1 Bacteroidota bacterium | reverse complement strand
ATGCCTAAGAAAGCACTTGAAGACTCAATAGCTCGTATTCGTCAGAGCGGGCCAGAGTTAATCTGGCTTGGAAGCAATCAACTTGCGCTTAGGGAAGAGAAAGTCATAAAAGGTTCTACGCAGGCAAGCGAAGAAGAGTCAACGATAATTGATGCTGCGTTAATTCAATACTTGACTCTGAGATTTGCAATCAAGAATGGATTCAATCCAGATTCACCGGCAGGGCTCAGTAAGGTCACTGAGACCCTTTAATTCGCTCTCTGTAGTAATAAGCACTCGACTTAGGAATTCGTTTCTGGGTTTGATAATCAACATAGATGATTCCAAACCTCTTTGCATACCCATAAGCCCATTCAAAATTATCAATTAAACTCCAGGCAAAGTAACCACTAATTGGCACTCCATTATCTTTTGCGGCGAACATGGCATCAAGATGTCGCTCTAGATAACTTACTCGCTTGGGATCATCAACTTTCCCATCTATAACTTCATCATCCCAAGCAGAACCATTTTCTGTAATGAATATTTCCTTTGGTTGATATTCTCTATTTATTCGCTCAAGGAGCTCAGTAAAGCTTTGCGCATGAACTTCCCAGCCCATCCCAGTTCTTTCAACGTTGGGCGCAGTTACTTGCTTATAAGGCAATGGATTAGCACTTGGGTCGTACGCCACAGTCTGTCTGAAGTAATAATTTAATCCTAAATAATCTAATGGGGTCGAGATAATCTCCATATCACCCGGGTTTATGGGCACTTCCTTGCCAAATGCTTGAAGAATATCTTCTGGGTATTTTGCTTTAAATACTGGATCGCCAAACCAGCGATTATCAAAGCCATCTGCTAGCTCAACAGCCAACTTATCCTCACTTGATTCACTAAGAGTTATTGCTGGAGTGAAATTAAGAGTAATA
>JAURIG010000174.1 GCA_030832905.1 Bacteroidota bacterium | reverse complement strand
CAAGGTAACACTGGATCACAAGGTGCAATTGGAAATCAAGGTAATACAGGATCACAAGGTAACACTGGAAATCAAGGTGCAACAGGAAATCAAGGTGCAACAGGAAATCAAGGTGCAACAGGAAATCAAGGTAATACAGGATCACAAGGTAACACTGGAAATCAAGGTAACACTGGATCACAAGGTAATACAGGATCACAAGGTGCAATTGGAAATCAAGGTAACACTGGATCACAGGGTAACACTGGATCTCAAGGTGCAACTGGAAATCAAGGTGCAATTGGAAATCAAGGTAATACAGGATCACCAGGTAACACTGGAAATCAAGGTGCAACAGGAAATCAAGGTGCAACAGGAAATCAAGGTAATACAGGAAATCAAGGTAATACAGGATCACAAGGTAATACAGGATCACAAGGTGCAATTGGAAATCAAGGTAATACAGGATCACAAGGTAACACTGGAAATCAAGGTGCAACAGGAAATCAAGGTAACACTGGATCACAAGGTAACACTGGATCACAAGGTAACACTGGATCACAAGGTAACACTGGATCACAAGGTAACACTGGAAATCAAGGTAACACTGGTTCACAAGGTAACACTGGATCACAGGGTAACACTGGATCTCAAGGTAACACTGGAAATCAAGGTGCAATTGGAAATCAAGGTAATACTGGATCACAAGGTGATACTGGAAATCAAGGTGCAATTGGAAATCAAGGTAATACAGGAAATCAAGGTGCAACAGGAAATCAAGGTAATACAGGATCACAAGGTAACACTGGAAATCAAGGTGCAACAGGAAATCAAGGTAACACTGGATCACAAGGTAACACTGGATCACAAGGTAACACTGGATCACAAGGTAACACTGGATCACAAGGTGCAATTGGAAATCAAGGTAATACAGGATCACAAGGTAACACTGGAAATCAAGG
>JAURIG010000173.1:289-967 GCA_030832905.1 Bacteroidota bacterium | reverse complement strand
CACTAATTACAGTTCCACCAGTTACGATAGCAATATCTTCTAACATTTCCTTACGTCTATCACCAAACGCAGGTGCTTTAACTGCTGCTATTTTAAGTGAACCTCTCATTTTATTCACCACTAATGTAGCAAGAGCTTCACCTTCGATATCTTCTGCAATAATCAATAAAGGTCTATTTGTTTGTGCTGCTGCTTCTAAGATGGGTAAGATATCTTTCATTGAATTGATTCTCTTATCATACAAAAGTACATAAGGTTTATCTAATTCAGCTTCCATCTTTTCCTGATTGGTTACAAAGTAAGGCGATAAATATCCTCTATCAAACTGCATACCTTCTACAGTCTTTACTTCGGTTTGTGTACCCTTAGCTTCTTCTACAGTGATTACGCCATCCTTACCAACTTTCTCCATTGCATCAGCCAACATCTTACCAATTTCGGAATCGTTGTTTGCTGAAATAGTAGCAACCTGCTCAATCTCTTTGTTTGTATTAATCTTTTGAGATGTTTTTCTAAGTTCATCAACAACAGCCGTAACCGCTTTATCAATACCTCTTTTTAAATCCATTGGATTGGCGCCGGCAGTTACCATCTTAATACCATTGGAGAAGATAGCTTGAGTTAATACCGTAGCCGTAGTTGTACCATCGCCTGCTAAATCAGCAGTTTTAGATGCAA
>JAURIG010000173.1:0-279 GCA_030832905.1 Bacteroidota bacterium | reverse complement strand
CTTTTACTAATTGAGCACCAATGTTTTCAATTGGGTCTTCTAACTCAATTTCTTTTGCTACCGATACACCATCTTTTGTAATATGTGGTGAACCAAATGATTTACCAATAATTACATTTCTACCTTTTGGACCTAATGTAACCTTCACTGCGTTAGCTAATGAATCTACGCCCGTTTTTAACTTTACTCTCGCATCGTTTTCAAATAACAATTGTTTTGCCATAACTTAATTTAATTTTTGTTTTATTTTGTTTATTGTTACAAATATAAGGAAATTAT
>JAURIG010000172.1 GCA_030832905.1 Bacteroidota bacterium | reverse complement strand
TCAAATTTACCCAAGTCCGTTCATTTTAACAGACTGGGAAGAGCTCCCCCTATGGCCTGATAACTTTCAGCCCAAAAATTAAGCAATCACTTTTTACACAATCAAAATATGAAACATAGCCTATTGATAGGTCTATTTCTTTTATTCGCGTCGTATACCAAGGCCCAAAAAGGTCCTTGTCAATCACTTTTACGCATCATTTTACTTGACAGCTCAAGTCAACAAGCCTTGCATTTCGCTGACATTGAATTTCACCCTCAAGTGCAGAACAAAATCGACAGCCAAGGACATACCATATATATTTTAGAATGCCTCGTCAATTATGATTTACACATCAACCATTTGGATTGCGAACATAAAGACTTGAGGGTATCTGTTCATTCTGATAGTACTTTAGTGGTCTATTTAAAACACAGCGAACACAATTTGCTCCCATTTACCTTTAAACAAAGGTCTTCTAGACCTGATGCCAATCAAATCAATCAACTGCAAATTCAAAGAAATAAAGGCCAATCAGTAGGGTATTTAATGGAACAACTCAATGGCGTTCAACTCATAAAAACAGGGCAAGGCATAGCCAAACCCATGGTGAATGGCTTGTATGGCAATAGGTTAATTTTAATCAATTCATACAGCCGCTTGGAAGGTCAAAATTGGGGACTTGACCACGCCCCAGAATTGGACCCAAATATCTACCAAAACATAATTATCATTCAAGGTGCTAAAGCACTAAGGTTTGGTTCGGATGCATTTGCCGCTGTCATTCAAATGCTGCCGATTTCTGTATTTAAGCCTAAAGGCAAGGCCCTTGAAGGTGAAGTCAATGTAACAGGCATCAGCAATGGCTGGGGGCAACAAGCTCATGTAAACTTAGGCAGTAAGATCTTCCAGAAAAGATACATGTATTGGCAAATCAGTGGCAGCGCCAAACAAATTGGCAATTATACCAGCAGTCAAGACCGTTTAAGCAATACTGCCCAAAAAGAAGCTCAATTAACTGCACAATTAGGCTATAAACAAAAGCATAACTTTTACGAATTCCTAGCCTCCAATTATTTAGCCACTAATGGCCTATATACTGGCGCTCATGTAGGCAATATCGCTGACATTCAAAAAGCAATAAGCGCTAAGAGACCCTTTTATACGGATGGTTTAAAGTACAACATAGATGCCCCGAAACAAACTGTTGAACACCACTTCTACCAATTAAAAATCAACC
>JAURIG010000171.1 GCA_030832905.1 Bacteroidota bacterium | reverse complement strand
CAAAACGGGCATAAAAACAGCTTTGAACATATATTGAGTCATCAATTCAACCATAGACAAGAATTTGACATAGTGCGATCTAGCTCAGCATATGCGGGGCCAAGTATTGCTTATTTTTTAAAAACCACCCAATGGCAAAGTTTATGTTATTATAAGCGCATTCCAAAATGGCCACTTCAAATGGGCATAAGTGCAAAACACCAGATCAACTCTTACCAAGGCTATTATTTTATTCCTGGTTTTAAACAAAATCAAGCTGCAGCACATGCCATATTTGAACACGATGTTAATCGCTGGCATCATGAAGGCAGTCTGCGCTATGATTGGCAAGCCTTCACCATTTATACTTATCAAAATCAAACTATAGTTATCAGACAGCCCCAAGCAAAAGATTGGTCATATACATATTTGAGTCGTTACCAAATTGGTCCGAAACAAAGCCTTCAATTAAACATTGGCAAACAATGGCGCATGGCAGCACCCAACGAACGTTATGCCAATGGTTTACACCAAAGTTTAGCCAGTATTGAACTGGGCGACAGTAATATCAATAAAGAGTCTGGGCATTTTGTACAACTGAAACAACAGTTTCAATCTCATGCCTTTAGATTTGAGGCAGAAGCCTATTGGCAGTTAATAAAAGGATTTATTCAATTGCTCCCAAGTGGACAATTCTACAATACCATAAGAGGGTATTATCCGGTTTTCCAATACAAACAAACCGATGCACAACTCTTTGGCTTAAATACTTTCACAAATTGGCAGTTGAATAAGCAACATAGTATTAGTCATCAGTTATATGCGCCTTATGGCAGAACAATGCAGCATCAATGGTTGAATTATTTCCCTAGTGCAAGTCATAAATTCAATTATGGTTTTAAACGAAACAAAATACTTGTAGAAGCATGGGGCAAACATGTTAGCCAACAAAAACACTACGATAGCAATACAGAATTTGCCCCCTCACCAAAGGCCTATACCATATATGGTTTAAATGTTGAATACAGCCTGAACAAAACCAAACATCCAATTCATTTGGGCCTTTCTGTAAACAATCTCTTTAATTTAAATTATCGAGACTACCTTAATAGGTTAAGGTATTTTATTCCTGAGCCTGGCATCAACATCGCTTTTAAAATCAATTACAATATTTAAATTCATCAAGATTATGAAACAATTATTTTTCACTACTATTACAATGAGCCTTATGCTTTTAGCCTGCGAAAAAGCACCAAAACCCAATCAAGCACCAAACAATGAAACTGA
>JAURIG010000170.1 GCA_030832905.1 Bacteroidota bacterium | reverse complement strand
CGCACTATGTCAAATTCTTGTCTATGGTTGAATTGATGACTCAATATATGTTCAAAGCTGTTTTTATGCCCATTTTGGTTGATTTTTAATTGGTAGAAGTGGTGTTCAACAGTTTGTTTCGGGGCATCTATGTTGTACTTTAAACCATCCTTATACAAGGGTCTCTCAGCGTTTATTGCTTTTTGAATGTCAGAGGTATTGCCTACATGAGCGCCAGTGTATAGTCCATTAATGGCTAAATAATTGGAGGCTAGTAATTCGTAAATACTATGCTTATGCTTATAACCTAATTGGGCAGTTAATTGAGCTTCTTTTTGGGCAGTATTGCTTAAACGGTCTTGGCTGCTGGTATAATTCCCAATTTGTTTGGCGCTGCCACTGATTTGCCAATACATATATCTTTTCTCGAAGACCTTACTGCCTAAGTGAACATGAGCTTGTTGCCCCCAGCCATTGCTAATGCCTGTTACATTGACTTCGCCTTCAATGGCCTTGCCTTTAGGCTTAAATACTGAAATTGGTAACATTTGAATGACAGCGGCAAGTGCATCCGCTCCAAACCTTAGTGCCTTAGCACCTTGAATGATACTTATGCTTTGATAGATATTTGGATCCATTTCTGGGGCGTGGTCAAGCCCCCAATTTTGACCTTCCAAACGGCTGTATGAATTGAGTAAAATTAACCTATTGCCAAACAAGCCATTCACCATGGGTTTGGCTATGCCTTGCCCGGTTTTTATCAGTTGAACGCCATTGAGTTGTTCCATTAAATACCCAACAGACTGGCCTTTGTTTCTTTGAATTTGCAATTGATTGATTTGATTGGCATCAGGTCTTGAAGACCTTTGTTTAAAGGTGAATGGGAGCAAACTGTGTTCGCTGTGTTTTAAATAGACGACTAAAGTACTATCAGATTGAATAGATACCTTCAAGTCTTTATGTTCGCAATCCAAATGGTTAATGTGTAAATCATAATTGACGAGGCATTCTAAAATATATATGGTATGCCCTTGGCTGTCGATCTTGTTTTGCATTTGAGGATGAAATTCAATATCAGCGAAATGCAAGGCTTGTTGACTTGAGCTGTCAAGCAAAATTATGCGTAATTGTGATTGACAAGGACCATTTTGGGCCTTGATATACGACGCTAATAATAGAAATAGACCTATCAATAGGCTATGTTTCATGTTTTGATTGGTTTAAAAAGTGATTGCTTAATTTTGGGCTGAAAGTTATCAGGCCATAGGGGGAGCTCTTCCCAATCTGTTAAAATGAACGGACTTGGGTAAATTTGA
>JAURIG010000016.1 GCA_030832905.1 Bacteroidota bacterium | reverse complement strand
TTGTATGTTTTGAACTCATTCAATTGAGATGGCGCATTCATGTATAATTCTTGACCACCTGTTTTAGTGATTTTAACAGTCATTGGATGACGGTAATTAAATTCTAAATGGTAATAAGCAACATCATAAGTCGAAGTGGTACCATTTGCAGAACGGGTTTCTTTTCTGATCTCAGAAACCACTCTAGGCTCTGAATGTTCAAAAACACCCATCTCTACAAGGTACATAATATCACTGCCTTGTACTCTATCAAAACCATCTAATTTTAAATAAGTAGAAGCCAAAGTGCTAACATCATGAGCAGTTACGTATTTAGGTTCATACACATAACGTCTGCTTGGTTGAGGCACATATGCCTTAACTGGCTTGTTGTTTTCGTTCAACAATTCTCTTTCCAAAATCTTCTTAGCAGTAGATTTTGAATTCCAAGCTTCCATATCTTTGGCATATTGTTCTTCAGCCGCTTTCACTTTGGCTTGATAATCAACCTGGTCTCTTTGGAAATCATTTTCTGCTTGAATTTTGTCGGCTTCGTATTTGGCTTTCAATTTGGCATTTTCTGCTTCTGCAGAAGATACCACTGAAGAAAAATAACTGACTGGTTTAGGGTTTAAAGGATTGGTTGGCAACTTGATGTAGTTGTATTGCACATCCTCTGATTTAATGTTTTGAGCAATGGCCACATTCAAAGTGAGTAAGGCCAAAATGGTAAAGTATATTCTCATGCGATAGAAATTAAAGGGGGCGAAAATAGGTTTTATTTATTATATATCCGATAGTTAAGCGATGTTTATAATATTAGAAACAATAATTAGATTTGTAGCATGAGTATTAGCATTGGCCTATTAAGAGAAGAAAAACAACCTGCAGACAAACGTGTTGCATTCACCCCTGCCCAATGTGCTGAACTCAAACAACAATACCCTCAACTAAGTCTATTTATCCAACCCAGCAATGACCGTTGTTTTGCAGATGAACTATACGAAAAAGTAGGTGTGATACTCCAAGAAGATCTAAGCCACTGCGATTACTTAATGGGCATTAAAGAAGTGCCTGTTGAACATCTCATAGCCAATAAAACTTATTTGTTTTTTTCTCACACCATTAAAAAGCAAGCCCACAACCAACCTTTAATGAAGCGCTTGATTCAACAGAACATACGCATGATTGACTATGAAACCCTGCGTTGGAAAAATGGTGATAGAATATTAGGATTTGGCCGATTTGCTGGTGTTGTGGGCGCATACAATGGCTTATTAACTTGGGGCAAAAAACACAAAACATTTACACTAATGCCAGCCTATGAATGCCATGATTATACTCAATTGAAAGCAGAATTAAATAAGTTAGACCTAGGTCCTATAAAAATCATTCTGACCGGCAATGGGCGGGTATCTTTGGGGGCTCTGGAACTTTTAAAATTGGCTAAAATCAAACAAGTAACAGCCGCTGATATTTTAACTAAGATTTATTCTGAACCTGTTTTTGCGGTATTGCTCACAGAAAATCTATATGAAAGAATTGATGGCAAACCCTATGACAGAAGTGATTTCCACCACGACCCAAGCCGCTACAGATGTGTTTTTAGACATTATCTACCCTACTGTGATTTATTGATCAACGGCATTTATTGGGAAGAAAAAATGGACAGATTATTTTCGGAAGTCGACACCAGAAACAGCCCATTTAAAATCAAAGTCATTGCAGATATCAGCTGCGATGTTCAAGGCAGTATACCCATTACGCTTAAAGACACCAAAATCTATGACCCTGTATTTGGCTATGACCCAATTAGCATGGGCATTTGCGATCCTTATACCAATAACAGCATAGACATCATGGCTGTAGCCAACTTGCCTACAGAATTACCCAAAGATGCCAGTGAAGGCTTTGGCGCCATGTTAATGGAATATGTATTACCAGAATTGTTTAAACCAGAAAGTAGCATTATTGACAACGCCACCATCTGTAAAAACGGCAAGCTAACTGAAGCTTATGAATATTTGGCTGATTACGCCTATTAAGGTTGCTCAGGGGCCTTGATAAAACTCAATTTAGCCACTTCTTTTTCTTGTTGCGACTGCACACCAAGACCTATGTCGCTGGCAGTGCTAACGTAATAAGCTAATTGCTTTAAACTAATATATAAATCGTAAGCAAATTGAGCATCTAATTTTGGCAAAATAGCATTCAAACCACTCAATTGATTTTGCAATATTTGATTGCGCTCTAAAGTAGATTCTGGTAAAGCACTGATCAACATTTGAATTGAATCTTCTGTTTGAGCATCAATGGTCTTGTAAACACCACTCAGCTCTCTAGACTCCTTAAAACTCTTGATATGGATAATCTTTACAGCTTGTTGAATCTCATCTTTGGTGAATTCACCATCTGCTCCTGACACCAATGCAGTGACTAATAAGGGAGCGTTTAATACCAATGACTTTTCGGTTTCATTCAAATGTTCGATTTTGCTGTGCATAACACTATTTTAATTACTTTTGTGCAAAAATAAACATTTTTAATTGCTTAACCATGTGGGATTTACTCATTTTTTTTCTCCGTGAAGAATGGAAAAACAAGTTCAACATTATGGCTTCGTTATTGTTTATTTTTTCTGCTGCACTCATTGCCTATTTAAGTTTACCAAGCCTTGGCAGTCAACATTTCAGTGCTGTGTTTTGGATAGTTATGATATTTACCACACTTCAAGGCATATCAAAAGCCTTTTTACAAATGCGCAAACAACACTACTTGTTTTGGCATCAATTATACTCAGCTGAACAATTCTTAGCCGCAAGACTAGTTCAATCAAGCATTTTGATGTTGGTGTATACCCTCATGGCACTATTGTTATTCAATTTGTTTTTTGACATTCAATTACATGCTTGGACGGCTTTTACCTTATCCTGTATACTAACTGGTATTGGCATTTCTAGCATTTTCACCATCAGTAGCAGCATTGCCTCAAAAACCGACCAACCAGGGGTACTTATGCCTGTACTCAGTTTTCCAATATTACTCCCTATCATCTTAGTGGGCAGCAAGGCTGGGGCTAAAGCCCTTCAAGACCTCGATACAAATGCGCTAATAGTTGATTGGACTATTTTATTAAGCATTGATACCCTAATTGTATTGATGGGTATTTTCTTGATCCGATTTATTTGGAAAGATTAATTAGAACAAAGGCTTAAACCCTTCTGGTTTTAAACTTTTATGAAAAGCGTGTTGCATTAAAGGCTCTTGGGTTCTATATGGAGCAATGCCTATTTTATAGAATTCAAAATACAACAACCAATCTTCTTTTCCCCATTCAACAATGCGCTCATCAAAACCTTTACTGGCTTCAAACTGATGCTTATAGCAACCTAGCATACCAACACCCTCTGAGCAGTATCGATTAGGCAAGCCAGCCTCATCTAACAACATCACTTCTGGAAACCAAGCCTGATAAGGCCTACAATAGGCATTCATCTGAGCTAAAAATTGTGGTGGTAAAGCAATATCAGCATCACAAATAAAGACCAAATCATGTTGGGATTGTTTAACGGCTAAATTAAAAATTTTTGAACGCGTAAAAGGTAAATCTGTTTTAGTATAGGTCAGTTGACCTTTCCAATGCCCTTTTAAATACCCTAATAAATCTAGATCATCTGAACTGTTACAATCCACTACCGAAAGCTCAATTTTAGAGGGATCTGAAACTTGCATAAGACTGGCCAACAATTGTGTTTTAAAGGCTTTACTGCGATTCATTATGCCAACACATACACTTACAGGTTTTAAATCATTTGAAGAAGCCGTTTGAAATGCGCGCTTAATTATAGCGCGAACATCTATCCAAAGGGTATACATGCCCAAGTACTTTCGGGCTGGCCATTTAAAGCAAAAACGATAAAACGATTTGAATGGCTGCAACATTCTTTATTGCATTTTCACATATATACCACAGTGATCACTGTGAACATAGTTTGATAAAATACCTGCATCAGCAATTTGTTCTGCCATATGCTCTGCAACAGAAATATAGTCAATGCGCCAACCTTTATTTCTTGCCCTCGCATTGGTTCTGAAACTCCACCAAGTATATTGATCCGCTTCCTGATTGATGGTTCTGAAAGCATCCATCATTCCAGTCGTAAACCATTTGTCCATCCAGGCGCGTTCTTCCGGCAAAAAACCACTGTTGTTTTTATTGGCAATAGGGTCATGAATGTCTATAGGGTTATGACAAATATTGTAATCACCACAAATGACCATAGCCGCTTTATGCGGATGTTTCTGCACCCAATCATAGAACTGGTCTAAAAATTCATACTTAACTTGTTGGCGAATATCACCTGTTGTGCCTGATGGAAAATACGCACTCACCACTAATTTACCATTGATCATTGCCCCCATTACGCGGCCTTCGGCATCAAACAAATCGTGCCCCATACCATAGTTGACGGCTTCAGGCTTAATCTTGGTTAAAATACCAACGCCACTGTAACCTTTCTTTTGTGCAGGGTAATAATAACAATGATACCCTAAGTTTTCAAACAAAACACTTGGAATATCTGACGCTTGAGCTTTCAACTCTTGTAAACAAACAACATCTGCTTGTTCCGCTTTTAAAAAGTCTACAAAGGCTTTGCTCAATGCAGAGCGAATGCCGTTCACATTGTATGAAATAATTTTCATAAGTATTAATTTCTATTATCAAGCCCCCATAGCATTTTTTGTCTAAGGGTTTTTAAGAATGTTTCGCCTTCAAATCGCACCAAATTAACAGAAAAATCAGCTTTTCTAATGGCAATTTGAACTGTTTGATCTATGGTCACTGAACGCGAATCCAAAGAAGCCAAGAACTGCGAACCTCTGCCTTCTATTTCAAAACTCAAAACCTGATCATCTGGCACGATGACTGGTCTCACATTTAAATTATGAGGCGCAATTGGTGTAACAACAAAACTGGCTGATTTAGGGAATAAAATTGGGCCGCCACAACTTAGAGAATACCCTGAAGAACCAGTAGGTGTTGACACAATCAAACCGTCAGCCCAATAAGAATTCAAAGGTTCTCCATTCAGAAAAGCATGCACAGTAATCATGCTACTGGTATCTTTTTTATGCAACACAAAATCATTCAGCGCGTAATTGAATCTGAACAAATCGGTATTAGAATCCAATTGCAGCAAAGATCTCTTATCGAGGGCATAATGGCCTATTTGCAAATCCTTAAAAGCTTTTTTGAAGCCATCAGTAGACACATTGGCCAAGAAGCCTAATCGTCCAGTATTTACACCAATAATTGGCACCTGGCTCATACCACTGATTTCAATCGCACTTAAAATGGTGCCGTCGCCACCAACACTGATAATAAAATCAAAGCCATCACCATTAGCAGACAATTGATCAAATAAAGTTAAGCCAAAACGTTCATTAACAGAGGGATCAACCGCTTGATGCAAGAACAGCTCAACTCGCTCTTGCAAGAGAAATTGAATAATGTCTTCAATCACTTTAAGCTGCCTAGGATTAGCAACTGCCTGGGTGTATAGTCCGATTTTCATAGGCTTAAAACACTAGTATAGTGCCTTTGTTATGGCAAATTTACTGTATTCTAGTGGGTTTTGAAAGTCGATAAAAAAATCCCGTTAACAAAAGTCAACGGGATTTCAATATTAGATTAAACAAATGCTGTTTAGAAACGCTCGAATTGAGAAAAGAAGAATGATCCTTCAATGGCAGCATTGGCATCGCTGTCACTTCCGTGGATAGCATTCGCATCTATACTCTTAGCGTATTTCTTTCTGATGGTACCTTCAGCAGCTTGTTCAGGATTGGTAGCACCTATCAAAGTTCTGAATGATTCTACAGCATTGTCTTTTTCTAAGATAGCTGCAACGATTGGGCCGCTAATCATGAAATCAACTAAATCTTTAAAGAAAGGGCGTTCTCTATGTATACCATAAAAAGATTCTGCCTGAGCTCTGCTCAATTGCAAATATTTCATGGCCTCAATTTTGAAACCTGCTTGAAGAATGTCATCGATGATCTTTCCGGTATGACCATTGGCAACCGCATCGGGTTTGATCATTGTAAATGTTTTGTTACTCATGGACTTTAGCTAAAAATGGGTGCAAATTTAGCTAAAAAAAAGAATTAAACCACTCTAAAGTAAATTAATCCTTTTGCTTTAAAAAGTATCTTTCCCAAAGGTCTTGAATGATACCATCCTTCAAACCGTGATAAGGCGTCATGATCTCGGTAATATTGGTTCTTTTAAAAATATCTAAGTAAATTCGGCCTGCAACATCAATTACCTCAGCCCTGTCAGGATTGAGTTTTAAATGGTAGACACGTTCATGTAAATCAATGGCTTCTATGTCTTCAGTGAGTTCTGCCAATCGTTTCACAGTCATATACCCCCCTTGTTGAACCCCCGCCAAATCGCCTAGTTTTTGAATGTTTCCTCCTGTTCCAACACCTTTTAATTTCGGCACCCAAGCTATATTCTCTTTAACCCAAGCATGCATTTTTGCATACTCTTCTGCTTTAATTTTATTTTCTCTGGCTCTAACGGTACCAATGTTAAAACTTTTAGATACCACCGCTTTGTTCTCTTGAATCAAAGTCAATTCAGTGCTACCCCCGCCCACATCAATGTGCAAAAAGGTTTCTTTTACTGGCAGCAAGTGTAAAAAGGCATTCATAATCAGCTTACTCTCTACATTGCCAGATATAACATCAATGGTGATCCCAGTTTCTTTCTTAATGTGCTTAACTATTTTATCGGTATTCTTGGCGTCGCGCATGGCGCTCGTAGCACAAGCTCTTACAAAATCAACGTTGTAAACATCTAATAATAAACTAAAGGCCTTGATGGCTTTAGTCAAAAGTTCTGTTTTCTTTTTGCCTATCTCTTTTGTGCTGAAAACATCATCTCCCAATCGGATGGGCAAACGGGTAAACTCAACCTTTTTCCACTCAGGCTTGAGTTGATCCATTTGCAAAGGGCGCGATATCAACAAACGCACACCATTTGACCCAATATCTATAGCACCAAATTTCATGAAGTGCAATTATACAGTTAATTTTTAAAGAAAAAACAAATAATAGTTTACTTTAACTTTAATTGGATTTCAAGCTGGGTAAGTCCCCTTGCGGTTAACACAAAACTATAGGCACTTAACTGATCTGAATCATACAAAACCCCTGAGTTGGTTTCTGTTTCAAGGTGTTTGCATGGCTTAATCCAATCTTTTGCAATCAGCCATTTCAATTCATCAGCAACTGTGTAACTGGAATACTGATGCATTTCTTGCACTATGCTTTCAAAGGGTTCTTCAAAAACCAATAAAGACATTAATTGAAGCGTCATTGGATCTAATTTATCGACCATTATTAGCAGCAGTTTTAGGTGAAGCATTGTTTTTATATGGGCAATGCTTGCAATTGTTTCCACAGCAATAGCCTCGCTTTTTATGGAAAGCTTCTGTAAAAACTACCCTACCCTTATCGTCTAAATAATAATCGTCTGATTGCATGCTGAGACCACAAAAGTACTATGTATTTTAATTCAGTTCTCAACACTTTGTCCTACGATTTCAATATCTTTGTTGTATGAAATTGAAAGGCCTTTTCCTCTTATATTGTATGAGTTCAATAGCGCTTCAAGCCCAATGGAAAAAACAAACACTCACAGGCAACAAAGATCTATTTGACTTGCACTTTCAAAAAGGCTTTCTACTAATTGGCGGATCTAACAGTGCATTGTATACTTCAACTGACACAGGTAAAACTTTAAAAACAATTGGCCTAAGTACCCCTACCAATCTGCGAGCCGTTTGGGCCATAAATCAGGATACTTTTTTAGTAACGGGCGAAAATGCCAGAGTACTTAAAACTAATGATGGAGGGAAAACTTGGTCTCAAAAACATGTAAGAACTGCCGCCTATGCCTATGACTTAAAGTTTCAAACTAAGTACGGCGTTGCCGTTGGTAAAGATTTCATGATCATCTCTTCTACTAACTATGGTGAATCATGGACTTTAGATACCACAGCGCCTATAGGGAAAAGCATTCATTCAGTTGCCATTATGCCCAATGGGCAATGTTGGGCAGCAGCAGACAGCGGCTATTTACTTCACAAACACCTCACGGAGAAAAAGTGGCAACTACTAAAACACCCAAGCGTTTGCAACTTTAAAGCATTACAAACCTTTGGTGATTCGGTGCTATTGATTTTAGGCAGCGTTATAGACACCTTTCAACCTAATAACATCAAAAACAGCATCATCAAAAGTACTGATAATGGCCAAACATTTAACGAAGTTTCCGCTACAGAAATGCGTGCTTTACTAGGCATGCATTTTATCAGTCCTGACAGCGGCTACATATGTGGTAGCAATGGTCTCATTTTGAAATGCAATAACCCAATGGATCAAGCCTTTAGAGGGCTCCAATTGAGCAATACGGCATCTTCATATAATGCCATCTGTGTGATCAATGGCACTGGTGTTGCAGTTGGCGATGGAGGCCTTATAGCTAGAACAGATAATTATGGTGGCTATGGCCTACAATTAGACCATAATACAGATAGTCCGATAGAGATATTTCCCAATCCTAACACTGGTAAGTTTACCTTACAAACCCTCCAACAAGCAGATGCAATTCGTATAAGCAACGCCCTCGGGCAAGCCATCCCATTTGAAATGGATTACAATAACAACATTAGTTTAAAAGCCTACCAAGGCCTTGCAATTGTGCAAATAGTTCAAGGTGAAAAAATGACTACAATTAAGGTTTGGGTGGAATAAAATACACCAATTCACTGATGTAAGGATTGATCAGAGAAAACTTGACTTGCAAAACCCTTTCTTGGAATGCTGCTTTGGGCAATGAGTCACATCGGCGCATGATCAATTCTCCATTGACTTCGTAATAATAGGCCAATTCGTCTCCGAATGCATTTATTTTTTTTACCTCAGCAAAACTATAAAAATGATTGAGATGAACATATTTGGTCAACTTCATTAAGCCCAAAAACAAACAAGGTATGATGGCAAACAAGACTAAAAACAAGCGCAAACCTGAGGCATTGTTTTGATAGGGTAAATCTCTAACGGCTAACTTATAGGATTGTTTTTTATAATACATTGAAGAAGCCCAATACGCCCCCGAGCAAAACATAAAACCACCTAATACAATGTATAGAATTTTGTAGTTCAATAGATTGATAAACCAATGGTTATAACACATCAACAAACCACTAATTGACAATAAGATTACGGCGGTCATTCTCAATTTATGTGATAAAATTGCTTCATCTTTTTCATACTCCGAAATGAATTGACTGCGCTTCAAGGCCAAGTGTTTCTTCACTTTTTCTTGAGCCACTTGCCATTTATTGGCAGGACTATTTAGATGTTTAGGCGATCCGTAATATTGCTTTAATGCCTCATCGTAAATGGGTTTTAATTCTGGGTCAGATAGCAAATCATAGCCTTGGGTAATGACCTTAAAATAATCTGCTGCATGAGGTGAACTTGGGTGCTTATCTGGATGATAAATTTTTGCCAATTCCCTGTAACGCTTTTTAACCATAGGCAAATCAGCATAGGGTTCTAATTGCATTAATTTATAAAAATCATGTTCTACAGGCATCTGAATTGTAGGCTTTAGACAAATATACATGGATTGTCTGAAATCCTTGTCACTTGTTGAAAATTACAAGCCTAAACATGGCCCAAAAAGCGCAATTTGGACCTTACTTTGTATGATAATGCTTATGAAAAAATTCATCGCTCTTTTGCTTGGCAGTTTTGCTTTAACTCATTTACAAGCATCTCCAAATGATTCTATCGGCAACAAAACGGTTGACGGCAAATACTATGTGCTACATAAGGTAGTTAAAGGCGAAGGGGTTTACGGCATAAGCAAAAAATATGGTGTTACAGCTGATGAGGTTTTTGCTGCAAACGAAAATTCAAAAGCAGGCATCAAAATCGGAGAAATCCTCTTGATTCCAAAAGCCAATCAAAGTATTTCCATCATTGACAACAACACTACAGAAGTACCTGAGGCAACTCCAACAACTACCACCAAAACCGAAAAAATTTATCATACGGTTAGCAAAGGGCAAACCTTGTCATTAATAGCTAAACAACACCGATGCAGTGTTCAAGAAATAAAAACTTGGAATAAACTCAAATCAGATAATATTCAGTTAGGACAAAAATTAGAAGTTGGTCAAAAAACCATAGTGGTAAAGACCACTACTAAGCCTAACACACCTTCTACCCCAAGCAAACCAGCCGTTGTGAATACCCCTGTTCCTAGCCCAGATAAGCCAATTATACCGGCTAAAGAACCTGTAATAGACCACAAGAACGTAGTAGTTGAACCAACTCAAGAATCACCTTTGAACACCATCGTTAATACCAGTTATAATACTGTCAATGGCGATGAATTAACAGAACAAGGCAATGCAAGCATTTCAACTGAAGGTGAACTTAGTCAAGATAGAAGTTTTATTTTGCATCCAACAGCTAAAGTAGGCACCATCGTCATGATTACCAACCCAAGCAATAACAATACTGTTTTTGCGAGAGTTGTAGGCAACTATAAGGCAGACAACAGCTGCATCTTTAAGATGAGCAAATCCTTAGCGACTAAACTTGGCCTTAATAACAGCGCCCAAGTTAAAATCAGTTACGCCAAATAATGGAAACCAAAAAAGACCAATTCTCAGGACTAATTGTTTTAGTCTGTATTGGATTGTTCTTTGGCTTCACGCTTTCACCAGCCCTCATGAGCATTGGCTTAATTGGCTTGGCATGTATTGGTATTTTCAGTATAAAACACACAGAATTTTCATCAACAGAGCGGCTAATTAGTATTGGCATGGCATTGTTTTATCTGCTCATGGCAGTGAGTTATTTTTATTCAAGCAATAGCGATGAAGCACAGCGAAAACTCATTCTAAAATTACCAATCCTTATCTTCCCTTTACTTTTAATTTCCCTCAAAAATATACAGTCCAAACATCTGGTATGGATCATCATTGGCCTGTCTTTTGCCGTTTATTTACCTGGTGTTGTTAGTGTTTATAACTATTGGTCCAATAAAGTCTTGTTTGACCAATTGATATTAGAATCCAAACCATTGCCTATCGAATTCGGCTATGGCATTTACCATATTCAATTTTCAATTCTGCTATCCGTTTCAATCATTTTAAACGCATTTGCATTGTTGTACCAAGAATATGTTAGCAGCAATGTATTTCAAAAACGCCTATTGCTTTTTTTAGCCATAACCAATACCCTTATACTCCATATCCTGAGTGCAAGAACTGGGCTATTGGCTTTTTATGTTGGCGCATTAACCTTATTGATAGCACAATTCCGACATTTAAGTCTAAAAATTAAATCTGCTACCATAGTACTTTTAATTACGCTTCCTGTCTTGATGTATTATAGCAGCGCTTCATTCAAAAACCGTATGCTTAACAGCGTTGAAGATTTCAAAGTAGCTTGGACAGGTAAGGACGCCAATGATTATTCCTTTGCAATGCGTGTACAAGCTTGGAAGAACGCTAGCCAACTCATTAAAGCCCACCCTTTAACAGGGGTCGGTATTGGTGATGCAGACCAAGCATTGTTTGAACAATTTAAAATCAGCAATCCAAGTATACTGCCACAAAACCGCAAAAACCCACATCTACAGTTGCTAGAAACCGCCGTTCAAAGTGGTATCATTAGTAGTCTACTCTTACTGGGGATGTTTTTATACATGGGCATACAAAAACCAAACATTGTTTTACGTGCAACGAGCAATATGTTATTGATCGCTTCTTGTTTTGAGAGTTTGTTAGAAAGACAAAGCAGTGTAATTGGATTTGCGTTTGTGCTAGCCTTTGCAATGTCTATTGTTTCTGGGTCTTTGGCTGCTCAAGCACCGGTTTCAAAACCAGCTTCTTCCTAACCTTACCTGATTTTTCAATCAAGAACCATAAGCCATTGGTTTTGCCTTTTCCTATAAAACAATTAGCCGTTTCTTCTAGGCTGATATTGCTGAATTTTTGATACAATTTATCGGCCAAATCCAAGTCATCAAATTCCAATAATCTAACGCGTTCTCCTAGGGTATTGATGGCTTGAGTTTGATACAAGCCTTTGGTCAATGTATCGGCGATATAGAGTGTAGCGATCCCGTTTTTAAAAGTAGAAACTTTATTATTGAACTTACCACAGGCATTTAACCCTGTGTTAATGCGTTCAACCCCTAATGTGTCTATGAATACTATCTTCCCATTCTTGGCAACAGCACAAAGCCCTTCTGAAAACTCAGGTTGAAAACCACAAGGCAAATCAAATGTTGGTTTAATCTTAATTTGCATAAGGCTATCAACAAACAAGAATTTATTGCAAAAAATAGTATCGCGAATATCCATGTTTTCAATTTGGTATTGACCGCAATCAAAAAACACTAATAGCCTATTGTCTTTAATGGTTTGTTCTTGCAACAACCTTTTGCGAGCAACTTCTTCTATGGGGTATACCATCCGCTTAAATACTGCTGGTAATTCAAATTGGTATTGAGGTTTATTGACTATAACAGGTTCATCATCTTCAATTTGAGATGTCATCGTCTCTTCAGGCACCTCATCGAAAGCAGATTCCAGCAATTGAAGCTCCCTATTGGCCTTAATTTCATTGTTTGCTATGCTTGCTATGGCCAAAGTGTCATAATAATACTTGAGAACCATAACATCAAAAATGCGGATTTTAGGTTTAGGCTTAGGCTTCACTTTAACCATAATTTTAGGTGCTACGCGACGCCCCCTATCATCTAAATAATAGACCTCGTAATAATGTCTTAAGGCATTGCCCCCTCTATACACTTTAGCTAAACCATTTTTAAACGGCAACAATTTATTTTTTTGAGGGGAATAAGCAAGTAATTCTGTAGTCAGAATGATCTCCCCTTTGGTATTCATGAGGGCCAAATAATCTCCATTCACTACAGTACAATACCCTTCACTGAATTGAGGGAATTGCCACACAGGCATTTTAAAAACTGGCTTTATTTGCACGCGGAAACCAGTGTCAACAAAAACCATTTTACCACAAAGCCCGACTGTATCTGTTTTACTATAGAATTGATCTTTAAATGGATCGCAATAAAAAGGAATACAGAGTAAACCATCATGAAACCCATACTTCTTAATGTAAGCCTGCTTGAGTGCGCTATCTAATCTTAAAACAACCTGTGCATTAGCCACCAATACCCAGAAAAACAATACCATTAACAGCCGCAATCTCATTCCAAAAACCTCCATTTATCTGCTGCATTGGGCAGCCAACATGATGCGTGTTTGCCATACCATTTGTATCTGTTTTTAGCGATCACATCATATACAGCATTACGAATAAATTTAGGGACCAACATGAATACATAGAGTCCTTTGTAAGGCCAATTTAACAATTGCATTAACTTTAAAAAAGCTGAACTTTTATGATACTGTTTTTGATTGTATATCAACACTAAAGAGGACATGACTTGTAGCTCTTGAGCTGACAAGTGCGCTTTAGCAGTTTCACCTTGTAAACTACTGAATTGAATTAAACCCTTGTGATCTTTGTTAATGAGCCATACAACACTTTTCTGACACAACACACAAACACCATCATAGAGTAAAAGCGCTTTATCCATTAGAAAACCGGCTCACCTTGTTTGATTTTAACCCCAATACTTTCTATACCAAAAATAACAGAGTCACGCATATTTTGCTCTAATGCAATGGTATAGGTTCCTGCGGATTCCATTTTTCTGTTCATCATTAAAGGCAGCTCATAATTAACTGTGCCACCTGTTGAACGACCCAATGGCTTACCGGCCTCATCCGTCAATGTAAAATTAACGCGTTTGGTCACAATTCTGCCATCAGGGGTTTTAATGTGGGCTAACAAAAAAAGATTTTCATAAGGATAAGATTTTTGCATTCTTAATTTCAAAAAGAAATCATGATTAAGCCCAGCATTTTGAACGGTAAAAGGAAATTCTGGTATTTGGTCATAATTCCATTTTGCATTAGGTATATCGTTCATTTGATCGGCAATTTTACCGTTTTCAGAACAAGCCATAAGCAATACAATTGTGGCAAAAGCAAATCCCCATTTCATACTACAAATGTAATCAAAGTAATGATTAAACACAGCAATTCTTGCACTTTTAAAAAAGCCCATTAAAATTCAAAATAAAACAATTATGTTTGTTAAAGAATGCCCCGCATCAAATGATTAATCTGCTATTTGAACACATCGATTTTTTAATTGACCTCGTTTTGGCATTTATAACTATGAGTCTAGGTTTAAATCTAAGTAAAACCGACTTTAAAAATATTGTTGCTTTCCCAGGACCATTAAGCATTGGCCTCATCGCCCAAATGGTATTATTACCCTTATCAGCCTTGGTGCTTATGCTTTTATCAGACTTTAATCCAGAGGTTAAAGTTGGCTTTATCATCATTGCACTTTGTCCTGGTGGAGTTACCTCCAACTTAGTCAGTTATTTACTCAAAGGCAATGTCGCTTTAAGCATTTCATTGACAGTTGTCAATGGCATTTTGTGTATGTTTTCCTTGCCTATTTTGGTCAACTTAGCCCTTGATTATTTTATTAATCAAACCCATTTAATTGAACTCCCTGTAATAAAAACGATTGAGCACATAGCCTTGGTAACTGTTTTTCCTGCTGCTATTGGCGTAATGATTCGCAACCGCTTGCCAAAAATAGCAGATACATTGAGGCCCATTTTAAAGTATTTATTACCAGGCTTATTGTTGTTTATTTTCCTAACTAAAATGTTTGCCCCAGTTGAAAAAGGCGGCATAGCACTTACACAGGCAGAACTTTTAGAACAAGGTATTTGGGTATTGCTTTTGAATTTTTCAGGTATGTTTTTAGGCTATTTATTGGGAACCGGGTTTAAAACCAATTTACAAAACAAAGTAACTATAATGGTGGAAGTTGGCCTTCAAAACACTGCTTTAGCCCTCTTAATCGCTGGCAATATTTTGCAAAACGACAATATGCAAAAACCAGCTATGGTATATGCTATTTTGACCTTTTTCTCTACTTTGTTATTTGCCTGGCTCATTAAAAACATTTCTTTAAAGTTTGTTGACAAAGAAGCTTAACCACATTCTGTTAATCACTTGTATTTTGGGGTTTGTTGAAACCTATTCACAAACCATTCCTAAAATTGGCCGTTTTCAAACCTTTGAAATTGGCAATTGGAATCTAGAATGGTTCGGCAAAACCCTTCCAGGATATGGCCCATACAATGACAGCCTTCAACAACAACTTGTTGCTAAGAGTATTTCTGCTTCAGATTTAGACATTTGGGCTTTGTGCGAGGTTTCCAATCCTATTGCCTTTGATACATTATGCAAACGGCTTCCTCAATACACTGGCATACTTTGCAATTATAGCCCTGAGCAAAAAACTGCCATCCTTTTTAAAAAGGACATTTTTCAATTGCTGAGTTCTAAGCTAGTCGGGACAAGCAACAAAGATAGTTTTTCCACCGCAAGATTTCCCTTTGAGATCACTTTAAAAACGTCACAAAACAGCAGTATTGACACAATAAAATTCCTAATACTCCACTTAAAAGCGAACACAGGCACTGATAGTCAAAAACTACTGGCTTACAATAGCAGAAAACGCTCCTCAGAGTGGCTCAAAGATTACGTCAACCAAAATGCTAATTCAGCTAAAATCATTTTATTAGGTGATTGGAATGACGACCTAGATTTATCTGTTCACAATAATCTTCCTTCACCTTTTTCTGCGTTGATCAACTCTAATAAAGGGCAATTCATTAGCAAACTATTGACGGATTTGCAAGAAGCTACCACTACCTCCTACCCTGAAACCATTGACCATCAATGGGTATCTAATGCCCTTTTGCAATATTGGTTAAAAGACTCCATTCACACATGGCATCTGAACCAATTCATACTGAATTATGCTCAAATTTGCAGCGATCATTATCCTGTCTATTCTCAATATGAATGGCATACTCAATCCCTTCAAACAAGTAGCCTAAAAAACTTCAAAGTTTACCCAAATCCATTTCAAACATTCATTGAAATCTCAAGTATAAATGAAATAATAAATTGGCAATTGATCAATAGCCAAGGGCAAGTCATTTTAGAATCCACTGACCCGCCATTTTCGAGAGTAGAATTAGGCACACTTTCGCCGGCTTGTTATATCCTTAAAATCAAAACCAAAAATGGTGAGAGCTATCTAAAACTCATTAAAGCGCCATGAAAACCAACATAGTCCCAAGCTTTAAAGAAGCCATACAAAAATTGGAGAAATACTGCGCTTATCAGGAACGTTGTCAGTTAGAAGTGATGAATAAATTAAAAACCATGGGAATAAATTCAACTGAAGCTGCAGAAATCTGTTTGCATTTGGTGCAAAATAATTTCCTAAATGAAGAGCGTTTTGCTTTGGCATTTGCAGGTGGAAAATTCAGACAAAAACAATGGGGGCTCAAAAAGATTGAAATGGGATTAAAGGCCAAAAAAATCAGTTCCTATTGCATTGAAAAAGCTTTGCAATCCATTGACCCAAAGCTTTACAAAAATACATTGTATAAAAGCGCAGAAAAATATTGGATGATGGTTAAATTTAAAACAGAATACGAACGCCAAGCCAAGACCATTCAGTATTTAAGAAGCCGAGGATTTGACTTTGAGCAATGCCATGAAATCGTTTTAGAATTAAGAACCAAATAATGCATTTTTAAATTAGATTTGCGAAACCATGCCGACTGATGAACATCAAAAAATTTGGAAACTTTTAGAACAGGTAAGCGATCCTGAAATTCCAGTTTTATCTATTATTGACATGGGTATAGTTAGGGCGATTGACACATCAAATAATGAATGTTGTATCAAAATCACTCCAACTTACAGTGGATGTCCTGCAATGAATACTATTGCCACAGACATAACAACCCACTTATTGTCTAATGGAATTCCTTGTAAAGTTGAATTGGTGCTAAGTCCTGCTTGGACGACTGATTGGATGACTTCTGCTGGAAAACAAAAGCTAAAGGCATATGGCATAGCGCCGCCTGAAGATGAAGACATCAACTTGAACACTTTATTCAATCATCAACATGCTGTTGAATGCCCACGATGTAATAGCCGAAATACCAGTCTGGTGAGCCAATTCGGAAGCACTGCATGTAAAGCTTTATACAAATGTTTAGACTGCTTAGAACCCTTTGATTATTTCAAGTGTTTAAAGTAGTTAAGAATCTGTATTTCAATGACTTAGTTTTTTTGCATAAGTAGGACAATAGTTGTACCTTTGCAATCTTGACAAATTGTCAAACAACCACTATAACTGAATGGCAGAAATAAGACTAGGAAAAGCAGCATCGGAATTTAATGTAAGTACGCAAACCATTATAGAGAGTTTGCAGAAGAAAGGTTTTGCAATTGAAAATAAACCAACTGCAAAATTAACAGAGGAGATGTACAGCTATATTTCTAGTGTTTTCTCATCAGATAAAGAAGCCAAAGAGCAATCTAAATCAATTGGTTTAAAACTCAAGAAAAGAGAAGATGCTGTTAAAACTGAAGAAGTAACTCCGAAAGCAAAGACAGAAGAAAAGCCTGTAGCAAATGAGCCTGAAGTTAAAAACAAAGCAAAAATTGAAGTAAGCAATACAGAAGAACAATCTGAAGAAACACCAAAAGCGAAAGGCAAAAGTAAAAGTAGCGAAAGCGATAAGACTGGCCTAGTAGTTAAAGGCAAGATTGATTTACCTGGTAACAAAAAGAAAAAAGAAGAAATAGTTGAGACGCCAAAAGCTGTTGAACCTACTCTTGAATCTGTCAACACATTACCAGAAACTATTGATCCATTGATTGATGATGACCGCGAATTGGTAAAAGCCAATTTAGTTGAGTTAGATGGCTTAACAATCAAAGGTAAAATTGAACTTAAACCTGAACCTGTTATTAAACCTAAATCTCATGAACAAGACAACTTGAACAGAGAAAAACGCAAACGCAAAACGGGTGCACAGAAGGTTAATATCCAACAAGAAATAAGAGTGAACAAAGGGCCTCAGATGAAACACAATGAGCCTAAGAAAGAAATCACTCAAAAAGAAATCCAAGAAAAACTTAAGAATACCCTTAATAAAATTGACTCTTCGAACAGAGGTAAAACTACTAAATCTAAATTCAAGCGTCAAAAGAGAGATGATCACTTCCAATCAAGAAATGCTCAAAGAGAACGTCAAGAACAAGAAGATGCCATCTTAAAAGTAACAGAATTCTTAACTGCCAATGATTTGGCTAAAATGATGGATGTTCAAGTAACTCAGGTTATTTCAACCTGTTTTTCTTTGGGTTTAATGGTGTCTATTAACCAACGATTAGATGCTGAAACCATTACGCTTGTAGCTGATGAATTTGGTTACGAAGTTGAATTTGTTGATGCGCAAGATACTATTGCCATTGAGGAAGAACAAGATGACCCAAGCACCTTGGTGCCACGTCCACCAATTGTAACTGTAATGGGTCACGTTGACCATGGTAAAACATCCCTTTTGGATTATATCAGAAAAGCCAACGTTATTGCTGGTGAAGCCGGCGGTATCACACAGCACATAGGTGCCTATGAGGTACAAATCCCATCAGGTCAAAAAATCACTTTCTTAGATACACCAGGTCACGAAGCGTTCACCGCCATGCGTGCTCGTGGTGCTAAGGTAACAGACATTGCTGTTATCGTTATTGCTGCAGACGATAGCATAATGCCACAAACAAGAGAGGCTATTAGCCATGCCCAAGCAGCCAATGTGCCAATGATATTCGCCATCAACAAGGTGGATAAGGAAGGTGCTAATCCTGAAAAAATCAGAGAAGCTTTATCAGCCATGAATATTTTAGTAGAAGAATGGGGCGGTAAATTCCAATCTCAAGAAATCTCTGCTAAGAAAGGCCTCAATATTGATAAATTACTTGAAAAAATATTACTTGAGGCTGAATTATTGGATTTAAAAGCGAATCCAAACAGAAAAGCTAAAGGTACAATTGTAGAAGCCCGTTTGGATAAAGGCCGTGGTGTTGTAGCCAGTGTTTTAATTGAAGCTGGTACACTCAAAGTGGGTGACCACCTAGTGGCTGGAGCACATTACGCTAAGGTAAAAGCCTTGTTCAATGAGCGCAACCAAAGAGTTGAATTTGCAGGTCCATCTACACCAGTTAGTATGCTAGGTTTCTCTGAAGCCCCAAGTGCTGGTGATCCTTTAATCGTATTAGGTTCTGAAGATGAAGCTAAGGACTTAGCAAACAAACGCGAACAATTATTAAGAGAACAAGGTATTCGTACCACCAAACATATTACCCTCGACGAAATCGGCAGACGTTTAGCGATTGGCAATTTCAAAGAATTGAACTTGATCATTAAAGGGGATGTAAATGGTTCGGTTGAAGCCTTGAGTGATTCATTATTGAATCTATCTAACAAAGAGGTCATGGTAAAAGTGATCCACAAAGGTGTAGGACAAATCACAGAAAGTGATGTGTTATTGGCCTCTGCATCTGATGCCATCATCATTGGTTTCCAAGTAAGACCAAGTTCAAGTGCCAAAAAGATTGCTGAAACTGAACAAATTGACATCAGACACTACTCTGTTATCTACCAAGCCATTGATGAAATTAAAGCTGCTATCGAAGGCATGTTAAGCCCTGAAATCAAGGAAACAGTTATCGGTAGCGTTGATGTAAGAGATGTATTTAAGATCACCAAAGTAGGAACCATTGCAGGTTGTATGGTGACTGATGGTAAGATTACCCGTCAAGCTAAGATCAGAGTGATCAGAGATGGCGTAGTGGTTCATACTGGTGCGATTGATTCGCTAAAACGTTTCAAAGACGATGTTAAAGACGTTGTTAAAGGTTTTGAGTGTGGTATTTCATTAAAGAACTACCAAGACATTCAAGTGGGTGACGTATTTGAAGTATTCGAAGAAACGTCTATCGCTAGAAAATTGGATTCACTTTAATCTTTCTTATTCAGCCATGCTTCAACATGGTATTGCTCTAGGGTAAAGTAATCTACCTGACGCTCTATTTTTCCTTTATTGTAGTAATATATTACAGGCAAATTCAAACCTGCCATTTGAACAAACAACGGCCCATTTAGACGGCTGTGAGGCACATCAGAGGTTTCTGTATTGCGCAAGAATAATTGAATCTTTTCATCGTCTCCATTAATAAAGAAGTAAAATGGTAATTGTGGATTCTGTTTGCGCATAGCTGCAATTTTTTGAGCTGCTATTTTGCAATGAGGACATGAAGCGCTTACAAAAGCTAAAATCAATTGCTTTTGGCGAATATCCTCAACAGGCGCTTGCACTTTATCTCCATGAGTGGCGGTTTGGTAAAGCGTATCTAAATTCAATTCAAAGACCTTGTAACTTTGATTTAAATACCGTTCTGAATAACTCAAATCGATTGGATTGACTATGAAAATTGTCGTAGCGGATACTAAAAACAAATAGTAAGGCAAATGCGGCAGTGGCAAAACAAATGGATAGGCCCATTGATAGGCCAATAACGCCATGCCAATGAGCACAAGATTTTTTAGTATCCCTTGCAAGGGCGTAAACTGCATTAAACTACCCATACAGCCACAATCAGAGGCATTACCATTGAGTAACAAATCTATACCCAAATGCAAAGAAAAGACAATAAGCGTGGCTATGGTCAACTTCAAACTGCGTTTTAGATCGTAAGTAAATATCAATAAAAGCCCTAAAAAAAACTCTAAAGCAATAACCAATCGGGCCACAAATACCGCTGGCACCCATGAAATAAAAGTAGTTGCTACAATTTTATATTCAAATGGTTCTATAGGAAACAACTTAAACCAAGCAGAGCTTATCATGACGATTCCAATCATTAAACTCAGTAGGTAGGCAAATAGCTTTTTCACAATACAAGTATAAATAAAAAACGCCTGATCTATGACCAGGCGTTTTTAAAATATTTGACTAAAAAGGTTTATTTCAATTCACATTCTACTTTCATAGATGTACCACCGAAATCATACGAACGAGTAATACAAGCATCTTTAGCCTGGCGTTTAGTGGCATCTGTAAGGGTTACTTTTTCAGTCTGACCTGAGTATGTACATTCACAAATTCTGTCTTTCTTACAAGAAACCATTAAAACAGCCGCCAATGCAATAACTGAACTTAATGCGAATAGCTTTTTCATAACTGTATTATTTTAATTCACATGTTTCTTTTTCAACACCACCTTGACCATCATCATAAGAGGTACTTACACAATTGGCTTTACCTTGGCGTTTGGTTACTTCAACTAGAGTAACTTTTGAAGTAGTGCCATTTGATGTACACTCACATACTCTGTCTTTTTTACAAGCCACGAAGCTGATTGCAGCTACGGCTAAAATTGATAGGATTAATTTGTTTTTCATATCTTAATTAAATTTAAGGTTAAACAATATTAACAAAGCTTACTTAAACAAACAAATTGTTTTTAAATATTTTAACAGCAATGGCGATTAAAATAACCCCAAAAAATTTGCGCACAACCAATAGCCCGCCCTTGCCCAGTATAGCTTCTATGCGGTTAGTAGACTTCAATACCAAATACACAAAAATGAGATTAATCAGTATACCAATATAAATATTGACGGCATCAAACTCAGATTTTAATGACATAATCGTAGTTAAAGTACCGCTTCCGGCAATGATAGGAAATGCAATTGGAACTATACTCCCCGATCTTGGATCAGGATCCACTTTAAACAAATCGCGCCCTAAAATCATCTCCAAACCAATAATAAATATGACTATTGAACCCGCCAATGCGAAGGAATGAATATCTATGCCTAACACATTTAAGAACTGTTCGCCAACAAAAAAGAAAATGGTCATTAATAAGCCCGCTACCAAGGTGGCAATTTCTGACTGTATATGTCCTATTTTCTCGCGCAAATTTACCACGATAGGAATAGAGCCTATAATGTCAATTACAGCAAACAAAGTAAAGGTTACTGTTATAATTTCTTTTGCATTGATCATGGTGTATCTAGTTGATATAAAAATTGATTGAAGGGCCCTGCTGCCTTAAAGACTTTTTTAACTTGATCCAAAAAAGTGGGTTTCAAAATGACTTCCGCATCCATTTGATGTAGAATATAAAATTGCTTGTAAAACAATAGTGGCTGATTGATTGCTGCGAGCTTCAACTCAGCAGATATTCGTTTACTCGTTTCCCCTAATACTTGACCAAAATAAGTTTTAAATGCCTTCTCATTAACAATACGTTTGATAAGATCAGGCTGTTGAGCCATTTTATGGCGAATAGCCTCTAATTGATCTGGATTAGGCAAATAAGCCCCGCTGTATAAATTAACAAATTCAGGGCCTATTTCTATATACAAACCTGGCTCATTCATATTCTTTTTGCCTCCTTTTTTGATCAAAGCAGACATTTGAATTTTATAGGGAGTTTTATCTTTGCTAAAACGAATGTCTCGGTTTAATCTAAAGACGCATTCTGAGGCAGTTAAGTCCCCTAATTGATAGTCATCCTTGAAAGCGGCAATAAGTCTGCTCACAAATGCTTCAAAAGGCCATTTAACAGCATTCAAATAAGTAGACCTATTGGCATCCATCCAATCTTTATGATTGTTTTGGGCTAAGCCTATAAAAAACTTAATATAGTTTACATCGAAATCGGTTTGCTTGCTCATATAAAAAAAGCGCCTTTCGGCGCTTTAGTTTAAATTTATTGTACGCTTAATGGTTTAATCACTCTGCCTTTGTCGGTTTCAATATGCAATTGGTAAATACCTTTGCTTAATGAAGCAACAGAGAATGCCGCATCTTGAGTCGAGTCAAATGCAATGGTTTGAACTAAGCGAGCGTTCACATCATATATTGCCACTTGAACAATGTTTGCCGTTTCACTGCTTAATCTAACTAGGTCTTGAGCTGGATTAGGATATACTTTAATTTTGGCTGCAAGTGCATTTTCTAAAATACTATTTGACTCATCATCAATAATAGTAACGGTGTGTATACTATCTGGTCCTATAACTGTTCCCCATGAATTGTCTCTGATAACCCAAATTATGGTCTCATTTAACTCAACTGTAGCATCATCATTTAATTTAGATTTAACCACCAAACTTGGAACACTTGGAGTCAAAATGAACATTCTTGAAATATTGGATTGATAGTCTACGTTTCTTGAAGCTGTTCCTCCTTTTATGTATAAAGTAATTTGTTGATTGCTCGCCAAGTTTGCACATTGTAAAGTGAAGCCATCGGTACTGTCTCGGTTTTCTTTCGCTGAAGAAGTTGCTGAAGTGAAATTAAACACTGGCACAACCAAATTGACAATATCAGTCATGCGACGAGGCATAATGCGGTATGAACTAGTATAAGGACTTGTTGCATCTAATTGCGCACCAATACCAGTTAAATTAAAGAAACCTGTAGGCGCTGGCTTGCCATCAATATCTGTTTCGCTGTCAATGACCATATCGAATGAATCAGAGGCCGTTTTAACTTTTAAGGTAACAGTAGTGTTTGGTGCCATTGCTGAAGCAGGCCATGCATTAGGGTTAGACAATTTAACCAAGTTAAATTTCACCAAATCCGACTCAGTATTTTCGCCTAAAATGGCAATCACTTTAGGGTTTTTAAGTGTTCTATTACTACCTAATTTGTAAATGGTATCCAACTGAGTGATTTGAACCATGCCATTAGATTGAGCTACTTTACCGTATACTAATACGCTGTCACCTTCAGTTACAGTATACCCCATATTGCCGCCACTACCTTTAAATACTTGAACACCACCAGTGTTGTCAATCAAGGTAAAGGTTAATCCATTGGGTGAACCCACAGGGCCTAAGTTAACACCATAAACAACACCTCTTACAGCACATCTAACATTGATACTGTCTGGGGTGAAATTAGGGGCCTTACAAGCGATAATTTTATTGATTTTGTATTCAGGCAAATCATTGTCAACGATAGAAATTCTTAAGGTATCAGGTTTGCCTATTTTAGCATTGAAAGAAGTTCTAATAACAAAAACAGCATCTTCTTTTAGCTCACTCACATTGTCATTTACAATTGGTAACGTATATATAAAGCTATCAGGATCAGTACTGCTAAAACTTAACAATTGAGTAGAGAATGTAAAGTCTGAACCGGCCTGAGCATAATTAGGATTTGACAAAGCAGATAAAATGATATCACTTTGGTTGCTGTTGCCGCCTAATCGATTGATGCGCATTTTTACACTGCCAACTCCCTCTGAAACTGTTATCCCTTTGGTTGAGAAAGAATAAATCGGCGGTGCATCATTGTCAGTAATCACTAAGGTAAACAATGAATCTTTACCGAAAGTTGATGGTGATGTTGGATTTCTTAGGGCTAAAACCACAGTATCTGGTCGGTCTTCTTTCGCAAGATCGTCAATGATGCGGATATTAAATTCTAAGCTATCCTGTAATTTACCACTTGTAAAACTGATTGTTGTATCTTTATTGGTTGAACCTAGTTTAAAATCTGAAGGGATAAACGTACTATCTGATTTGGTTTTAACTGTAACATGGAAACTTGTTGGCGCTACAGAGCCATTGGCAATTTTGACTTTAACCTTCAAAATGCCTTGACTTTCTTTAACAGTTTGGGTTGGCTTTGCAAAAGTGATGACACAAATATCATTGTCTATAATATTAATGGTTGAAGTAGATACAGCGCCCAATTTTGCATTTACAGGGTTGTTTAATCTCACAACAATGTTCTCCAATGGTTCGCTTAACAAATCATCATTGATTTTAACTTTTATGGTATCAGTTAATTCACCATATGGTCTAAACTTAAACTGATTGGTTGATAAGAAGTTATAATCTGTACCATTAGTTGCTGTAGAAGTAGTTACAAATGCAGATACTTTACTGGTGTCAGTATTCCCATATTTACGTCTAAAAATCAAACCAACGGTCGTATTAGCTTCTGTAACCGGTAACAAAGTCGTTACAAATTCAAACTCAGGACGCATTAACGGCGCATAATCATTTTTGATGTATACTGGCTTGCTGGCACCACCTCTGCGATTAATAGTAGAGTCATTACCCCAAATACCATCCGTTTCAATATTGGCATAGATAACAGTATCAAAACCGGGATCTCTACTTTCAATACGGGTAATCCCTGTGCTCATAGCATTTGGGATAATAGTTCCCCAAGCGCCTGAAACACCATTGATTTTATTGTTGTAATAGGTTTGCATTTTAGAAAAAGTCAAACCTTCATTTTCTGCATAGGTAATACTTACTGGTCTTGTTGTCATACCATTGGTTTGGGTATACAATAAAATCATACTCTTAAAACGAGTAGATGATGCGCCAAATATAGCAGTGCCTTTCGTTGATGAATTAGTATTTGAAAACTGCAAAACCTGAATAGAATCCGTGATATAGGCTTTAGTAATAGGACGCGCAATGGTATCTACCTCTTGTAAAATAATCATAGGATAGATATAGTTGCCTGAAGTAAAACGGCTATCATTATCGTATACAGCCCCAAACCAACCCACATAATCACTTTGCCCATTCCCTAGAGAAATGGTATCATGTCCACCAGTTGTGCCTAAATTAGGATTAGTAATGCCTGCCCAAGAACCATTTTTTCTAATGATGATTGGCAAACCTGCACCTGTTGTAGTGTTGCTGGCTGTATCTGATAGCACAATAAAGCGGGTATAATATTTATACTTAGCGCCCGGAGTTAAACCATTGATTCTGGCTTGAAACATAATAGGCAAACGCGTAGAGTCAGCACCTGAAGACCCGGTTGAACCACACACGAGTGGTATCCTTTCGCCCAATACTTGACCAGCTTCTGGTTTTTGTGCAAACATTTGCATGGTCATGGCTAATAAAAACAGCCCTGCTAAAGTGAATTTTTTCATGAAAGTAAATCTTAGAATGGCAAATATACTAAATTAATTCAAAGGAAAACACACTGACAACACAACTATTTGCACTTGGCCAACCCCTTGTATAGCTCTAATACAAGCCTCGGCAGTTGCCCCTGTAGTAACCACATCATCCACTAAGGCCACACATGAAAGATTTTCAGGAAACTGATATGCATCAACAGAATACGCCTTTTCAGCATTTAACCATCTATCAAATCTAGATTTGTGTGTCTGAGT
>JAURIG010000169.1 GCA_030832905.1 Bacteroidota bacterium | reverse complement strand
AAATACTAAAAGAAAACCCCGGAGGGGTGACACATTAGGGAGAGTGAAGGGTTATACTTCACACCCGGACTCACACTTCCTCTAACACTGTATTGTTTGGTGTGAAGAACACACCAAACACAAATAACCATTAACCAATAACTACTAACCAATCCACCACCACCTACATGTTTCTGCGGTATTGGCCGCCGACTTCAAATAACGCAGAAGTGATTTGTCCTAATGAGCAAACCTTTGAGGCAGACATTAAGGCTTCGAATAGATTTTGATTTTTGATAGCGACTTCTTGTAAGTGTCTTAGTTCAACACTGGCTGTGTCGTGATAATGCGCTTGTAAGTCGTTCAACATTTGAATTTGATATTGCTTTTCTTCTTCAGTAGCACGAATAACCTCTTTAGGTAAAACCGTAGGAGAGCCTTTGCTGCTTAAGAATGTATTCACGCCGATAATCGGAAACTCACCAGTGTGTTTTAAGGTTTCGTAGTACAAACTCTCTTCTTGAATTTTACCGCGTTGGTACATGGTTTCCATAGCACCAAGCACGCCACCTCTCTCAGTGATTCTATCGAATTCAGTCAACACAGCTTCTTCTACTAAATTGGTTAACTCTTCAATGATGAATGAACCTTGCATAGGGTTTTCATTTTTAGCTAAACCCAATTCACGGTTAATGATTAACTGGATAGCCATAGCACGTCTTACAGACTCCTCTGTTGGGGTGGTAATGGCCTCATCATAAGCGTTGGTATGCAAACTGTTGCAGTTGTCGTAAATGGCATACAAAGCTTGCAAGGTGGTACGAATATCATTAAAGTCAATTTCTTGCGCATGCAAACTTCTACCACTGGTTTGGATGTGGTATTTCAACATTTGGCTGCGCTCATTGGCGCCGTATTTGTCGCGCATGGCTTTGGCCCAAATTCTTCGAGCTACTCTACCAATTACAGCGTATTCAGGATCGATACCATTGCTAAAGAAGAATGATAAGTTAGGGCCGAACTCGTTGATGTCCATGCCTCTGCTTAAATAATATTCTACGTAAGTAAAGCCATTGGCAAGGGTAAATGCTAATTGTGTAATAGGATTAGCACCCGCCTCAGCAATGTGGTAACCACTAATTGAAACCGAGTAAAAGTTTCTAACTTTATTTTGAATGAAATAAGCTTGCACATCGCCCATTAAACGCAATGCGAATTCTGTACTAAAGATACAGGTGTTTTGAGCCTGGTCTTCTTTTAAAATATCTGCTTGAACAGTACCTCTCACTTGAGCCAAGGTACTTTGTTTGATGTTTTCGTATACTTCTGCCGGTAAAACTTGATCGCCTGTAACACCCAAAAGCATTAAGCCTAAGCCATCATTGCCCTCTGGTAGTGGGCCTTGGTATTGCGGGCGGTTTTTGCCCTTGTAAATAGCCGCTATTTTGGCTTCTACTTCAGCTTCTAATTGATTGGCTTTAATGTAAAGCTCACATTGTTGGTCAATGGCAGCATTCATGAAAAAGCCCAACAACATTGGTGCCGGTCCATTAATGGTCATAGACACAGAGGTCTTAGGGTCAGCTAAATTAAAGCCTGAGTATAATTTTTTGGCATCATCGAGGCAGCAAATGCTTACGCCTGAATTACCTATTTTACCGTAAATATCTGGTC
>JAURIG010000168.1 GCA_030832905.1 Bacteroidota bacterium | reverse complement strand
CTTTGATTTATACGTAACCATAAAGGGCATTCCATCTGCAGATACTGGTTTTGTAATGGACTTGAAAAAATTAAAGGTCATTATTGAAGACGAAGTGGTGGAACATTTAGACCACAAAAATTTGAATTTAGATGTCCCCTTTTTGAAAGACATTTTGCCCTCAGTTGAAAACATCGCAGTGGTAATATGGAATAGACTTGAACCCCATTTACCAGCAAATGTTAAATTACATAAAATCCATTTGATTGAGACCGTCAATAACTCAGTTGAATATTATGGACCTAACACTCCATTTTAGTAGACTAAACACAACTAGTTGCTAAAAAGGTTTCATTTGAATCTTGTAGATTTGTAATGCATGAAAAAATGGTGGGATAAATACAAGTATTGGGTCATTGGTTTAGCCATATTATCATGGATGACCATTTTTGACAGCAACAACTTCATTGACCTCATTCAATTGCGATCTGAAGTAAGGGATTTGAAAACCCAAAAAAACTATTACCAAACTGAAATCGACAAGGCTTTAAAAGCGGAAAAGGATTTGTTCTCGAGTCAAAACAATTTAGAACAATTTGCTAGAGAAAAGTACTTGATGAAACGCGACAGCGAAGACCTTTTCATTATAGTAGAAACACCTGAAGAGGATCAATAAGCATATTGACCAGATACCACTACACAGAGTTTTTCTTTGATCATTTTACCACTGGGCAGTTTACCCTGAACCAACAATATGTAAACGCCTGGCACACATGGTTGATTATAGGCATCTGTGGCGTCCCAAACCAAATCACCTTCAACGCCAATATGTGTAGCTGGGATAACCGACTTAAGCCAAGAGCCATCTATACTGAACACATCTAATGCAATCACTGCATCTGTTTCTGGCAATGCATAATGAATCAAACAAACACCTGTTTGCCCGTTACTAAGAGGACTTAGCGCCATTGAACTCACTGAAAAATACCTATCCGAATGGGTTGCTATTGTAATTTGAGAGTTGACTTTTCCTGGGCTAGTGCCGCCTTCCAAACTTGAACAGGAATGCCAAGTATTTTGTTCTGTTCCGCTCATGTTTTCGGCTAACCGTTCAAGACTAATGCCTTCAACTGAATTCAACCATTTAAAATGCCAAGCCGAATTATACGCCATGCTGTCTATGGTTGCTGAAGCTGAATTGACCAAAACCAATCTGGTTGCATCATCTGGCATGGGCGGCAATTTAGGCAATTGCAACTTAAGCGCATTGGGGCCACAAGCATATTGCTGACATAATTTAGTCGTATCTGACGTAACAATGGCATATGCTCCTGGGTAAAATAATTGCTGACCCGAAGCACAGGGGTAGATTTGATCCCACAATCCATCTGGTGTTAAATTGGCTATAAATAATTGCTTTAAATCAACAGGATAATTTGAGCGATTATACAATTCAATAAAATCAACTTGATTGGGCAATGGATTAAACAAGACCTCGTTGATTTGCACCGATTGAGGTTTGGGTGCTGATAAAACCCTAATATTGAATTGAAATGCATGTGAACGATTCCCTTGACAGTCGCTTATTGACTTCAAGACCAGGGAATAAACTGTATCGAGCTTTAGCTGAAATGGTAAATAAAATTTCAAGCCATTGGTTTGAAGCTTGAAGCTTGATA
>JAURIG010000167.1 GCA_030832905.1 Bacteroidota bacterium | reverse complement strand
TGGCAAGTGTAACATTAATTGTTTAGTAGCTGCTATAGCTTCCATGGAGGTTTGTTTAACTAATCGTTGGGCAAAAGATAAGGTATGTGCATCTAAATCATTGGCTACAACAACTTCTGTTATCAGACCCATTTGCAAGGCTTGTGCTGCAGAAATAACATCTCCAGTGAGCAGTAATCGTTTGGCATTGTTTTCGCCAATCTTAAGGCTTAAAAAAACAGATACGATGGCGGGTATAAAACCGATTTTAACTTCGGTATAAGCAAATTGCGCTTGATTAGAGGCGATACAAAAATCACAGACACTGGCCAAACCACAGCCGCCTGCAAATGCAGGTCCTTGCACTTTGGCAATGGTCAATTTAGGAAAGGCATAAAGCGTTCTGAACATGGCCATTAAGGCAGTTGAATCCTTAAGGTTATCTTCGTAACTATTCTGTTGTAGTTTTTGTAGATAAGCTAAATCTGCACCCGCACAAAATGCCTCACCAGCACCTTGTAGGATTAAAACCTTACAGGCATCGTTACTTGCCAAATCCAATAATGTTGTGTGTAAAGCTTGAGCCATTTGATCGTCAAGGGCATTGCGCTTTTCAGGACGATTAAGGGTAATGGTCGCTATTCTATCTTGTATGTATAAATCAATCATAACAAAAAAGGCGCATGTGTTATGCGCCTTTTAATAGGGGTTTAAAGATTATTCTTCAGAAGCACCTGGCTTGGTACGCTTTTCTTTAGGCTTCATGAATAAGGTTTTGCCTTTAACAACAGCAGAAACTTTCTTAAGCGTGGTATTCATCGCGCCCATAACCGATTCTTCTATGCTGCTATCAACTGTTGCTTTTACATTTTCTAATGTCACATCGCCAATAGTTAAGCTGGCAATGATCAATACATTACTTGGCACTTTAGTACCGTTCTTAAGTTTGATGGTCTCACCTTCTGGATCGAAATCTTTCTTAGTAATAGCGCCATTTTCAAGTAATTGAATAGCCATATCTTCAGAAATTAAGATCTTTCTGCCCTTGATATCGTATTTCCAATTAACTGATTCTTTATCGTTCACTGTACTTGGAATGTACAAGTTACCATTTTCAGAAACCAAAGCCACACGTTTGTAATCAGCTAATGAAACAGTATCTGCAGCAGGGGCTGTGGTTGTACCTGTTCCTGCAGTTGTACCTGAACCAGTAGTACCATTGGTTTTGGTAGCGTTGCTTTCTATTGGACCACCCTTAAGTGCGCTGTTATTAACGTTTTTAAAGCTCATTTCGCCCTCTTCAGCATTCAATGTACCATTCAATGCGGTTAAGGCTTCTAAACCAAAAACAAATGGCGTTCCACCGCTTATGATTTTAGCTGTTACTTCAGTGAAGGTGTTGCCTCTGTCTTTAGGACCGAATCTTAAAGTATTCAACTTAACCGTTGCATTTGGTTTCAAACGGTTGGCCATGATATCAGCTTGGGTAATGCCTGTTAATTGTTCAGGTTTTACTTGGCCTTTGATCATTTGATTTTTTAACTCCATTAAGCTGATGCTGATGTCTTTGCCTGCCATCACTAAAGAATTGGTTGTAGTTTCTAATCCATTGGCAGCGGCATTCACTAAATAGTTAGCATCTTTCTTTTCAAGTTTAACAATGATTGGCTTAACGTTCACATTGTTGCCATC
>JAURIG010000166.1 GCA_030832905.1 Bacteroidota bacterium | reverse complement strand
TGCAACCGGTTTTTTTTGTGCATGCATTTGAGGCGCAAACGCAAGCATAGATGCAAATGCACCCATTAAATACTTTGAAAACATAGAAAATATTTGATAAGGAATTAATAAAATAAATAACGCTTGGCACTATTTCGCCATCCAGCCTGACTTTCGTAGTCTACAAAAAATATTTTGACATCTGCTTGGCTTTCATAATCTACAAAAAAGATTTTCTTTTTTGCTTGAGAAGCATAAGAAGTAAAAAACCATTTGCCATTGTTATCGCCTGCCTGGTGGTCATACTTTACTTTATACACTTTTAAATCGGCTTGGTGCTCGTACTTTACTGTGTATATTTTCACATCTGCCTGATGCACATATTGAACAGAAAATACTTTTTGAGCTTGTAATTGAATGCCAAAAGATGCTACTAATAATAGGATGATGGTTTTCATTCTAACAAATGTAAGTTCTTGTAATGGAATATCAAACTTAACACTCGTTTTAACAACTATTTTACAAACACATATACTTGTATATCAATCAATTGTAAACGTAAATAAATTATCATTTTAGATAAAATTCAATTAGTTTTGCCGAATCATTACAATAAAATTTCAACGTATGAAAAGAATCATCACACAAACCATCGTCTTAGCCAGCATAGTAATGCTTGTTGGATGTAAAAACATGTCTGTGACTGTACCAAATTATGTGTCAGCCAGCGAACTTTCAAAATTAACTGTAGGTTCAAACAAAGAACAAGTTAAACAAACTTTAGGTAATCAGTACCCATTTGACATCTTTACAGGTGGCAATTTATGTGAAGTACACCAATACAAATACAAAGTGCCAGCAAAATTGAATTTACCAGGTCAATCAAATAAATATGATGGTTTAACAAACGGTAAACCTCAAATGGTTGAAGAAAGTGACGCTTACTTGGTATACAAAGAAGGTAAATTACAATCTATGGTAACCAACGCTGGTAAAAAAGACTTAGAAAGACTTTTAAACGATGTAGAAAAAGTTAGTGATCTTTGCACTGAAAAAGGCTTAAGAGGTTGCACAGACCCAATGAGTATCAATTACAATCCTGATGCGATTGTAAGCGATGGCTCTTGTGAATATTGCCCTTGTAATTACATTAAAAACCCTAACTTCAACCCTAACCAAGCTGTATCAGAATGTAACTCTAAATGTGTTCCTGCAGATGGTGGCAAGAAAGATGACAAAGGTTGTTCTAACTGCGACATCATTGAGAAATTATCTAAATCAGCTAATGTAAATTTAAACATTAACATGGATGGTGGCAAAGGGGGCAATAACAATAGCAACAATTCTGCTAAAGGTTCAAATAACCCTAAAGCAAAAGCCAACACTGCTAATGACACAGAAGAAACTGGCAAGAAAAAAATCTTCCCAAAAATTTTAGGTAAATAACCCTCATAACATTTCACATTATTTTAAAAACATGAAAAATTTCACATTAAAAACCATATTCGCTTTATTACTAGTAACTTTATACAGTTGCAAAGACACTAGAGTACTAACCAACTATTGCACAATTCCATCAAAAATTTACAACCTCAAATCAGGTATGAGTATTGATGATGTTAACACGACTTTAGGCGTTGGTCCTAAAGATGTATACGCTGTAGTTGAAAACAAAACCAAGGTATTGACATACAAATACAAATTAGAATACCAACAAGTTGCATCTGCTCGTAAAAACAACGAAGACCGCTTAAGAGGTGGCGATCAAAGATTTGACGACGAAAAAACTTTATACTGTGTTTTTGATGCTAGTAGCAACAAATTGTTAAACTTCATTTCAGAATCAGGTCGTTCAAGTGCTGCTAAAGCCATTGGCGTATCATTAAGATTCAGATTGAAATAATAAACTGATTTAGTAATACAATTTATTATAAAAAAACCCTCGCGCAAGTGAGGGTT
>JAURIG010000165.1 GCA_030832905.1 Bacteroidota bacterium | reverse complement strand
ATCAGTGGTATTTGATCAAATTCCCTCATCCTTCTGCTGGCGCATTAACTTTAAATGAATTAAATGGGTCAGTATTGGGGGCTTTAAACACAACTTGTTTGAACGTTCAAAACAATGGAGGACTATGTGAGAGAGTGATGCAGCAAATGGATTCATTGGAGCGCGCTCGCGATATCAAACCTTTGCAAAGTGTGTTGATGCCTCAACCCGCTGCTCAAGAGGTGACGGTTCAAATTACGCAATCAATTGCAGATTGGCATTTGATTAAATTGATTGGTATGCAAGGCCAAATCATTAAAGAACAAATGCTCAAACAGGGGCAATTGTCATGGTCTTTAGAAGATGTTGCAGATGGTATGTATTTTATTAGCATTAGCAATGGCTTTGAAACCATAGCCAAGCCTTTGATAGTTAAACACCTTTAAGGGCTCAATACTTGTCCTAAAGACAAAGTTTAATGCTCTACTGCTGTCACACTGATTTCAACGTTAGCGCCTTTAGGAAGGGCGCTGACTTGAACAGTTTCACGTGCAGGGAAATCTGCTTCAAAAGAGGCGGCATAAACACCATTGATTTTCGCAAAATCAGCCATGTCTGTAATGAAAATAGTGGTTTTTACAATATTGCTAAAGTCCATGTCAGCGGCATTTAATAGCGCTTTGATGTTGTGCATGACTTGTTTAGTCTCTGCCTCAATGCTGTCATTGTGCATGTTGCCAGCTGTGTCTAAGGCAATTTGCCCACTGCAATATAAAGTGTTACCGATTTTAACTGCTTGAGAATAAGGCCCTATTGGAGCAGGTACCTGTTCAGTGAATATGATTTTTTTTTCCATTTGAGTATTTGTGGTATTTTTGTGTTCAAATGAACATTGCTGTAAAAGGCTCAGAAGACCGCACACAAGAATTAGCCGAAAGGTTGTCATCAGTTGGTATGAGTTTTACAAAGCTCGAAAGTACAAAAAATATTCAACTTGCTAACTTTGACCTCATTTTCGATTTAAATTTTGATGCAGATAACACTTCATTGCCTGATTATAAAGCCTTGCCTGCTAATGTGCATTTGGTCTTAAGTGCTGTTGAATGCCAGTTAGAAGCTGTAATACCAAAATCTTTATGGTCTCAGACGCTTGGTATAAATGCCTTACCTACATTCATCAATCGCAATGAAATAGAATGTTGTGTATTTGGTGAAAGTGAGCCATCCTATTTAAAGCAATTGGGTTGGAACCATATTAATCAAGTTGCTTCAAGAGTTGGCTTAGTTAGCCCAAGAGTGGTTTGCATGATCATCAATGAAGCCTATTATACCCAACAGGAGGGAACCGCTAATTCTCAAGACATTGATCTTGGCATGAAACTCGGAACGGCCTATCCTTTGGGGCCTTTTGAGTGGGCTCAAAAAATAGGGATTGTTAATGTTTACCGAACTTTGACAGCCCTTTACAATGATACTCACGACGAACGCTACAAGATTTGTAGTCAACTTAAAACCGCCTATTTGAAGCAAATTGCTCAATGAATTTAAGACACTTATACATAGTATTGTGTTTTGTGCTTGGTCATCAATTAAGCGCCTTTAACGTTGATACCTTATACATTTGTAAGAATTCATGTATTATCTACACCAATGTGACCACTCAAGGCAATGCAGTGGCTTGGCAATGGACCTTTCAGGGAGGTAATCCTGGTAGCAGTAATGTTCAAAATCCTGCAGCCATTTGTTATCCTGTAGCTGGGGTTTTTTTAACCACTGTAAAAACCACTTTTGATACGAATAAAGATACCACAGACAAAGTATGGGTTGTGGTATATGATTGGCCAATGCCGGCCTTCAATTTCCCTAAAGATACGGGGTATTGTCAAGGCTCTAGTTTTCCTTTGGTGTTAAATACAGTGTCTTATCCTGGTTTAACCTATCAATGGAATACTGGCTCTAAATCCAAATC
>JAURIG010000164.1 GCA_030832905.1 Bacteroidota bacterium | reverse complement strand
ATTAAAATTGAAACTTAATCTTTTATTATTTATGCAAACAAAAATACTCTCATTAAAATGGGTTAAAGCAATTTGCTGTGGGCTTGCAATCGCAAACCTAAACCCAATTTTTGCGCAAACACCAAGTAGCGCTGCTCCAACTCCAACTTCATTAGCGGCTAATGTAATTTCATTATTCTCTAACGCTTACACCAACGTGAATGTTGACACATGGAGAACTTCATGGTCTTCAGCTACATTAACTGATACCACCATTGCTGGTAACGACGTTAAACGTTATTCTAATTTAGACTTTGTTGGTGTTGAAACAACTGGCGCTAACTTTATCAATGCTTCAGGTATGGACAACTTTAACATCCACGTTTGGACAGCCAATGCCACTACTTTTAGAGTAAAATTAGTTGACTTTGGTGCAGACGCAGCTTACGGTGGTGGTGATGACAAAGAACATGAAATTCCATTTACACCAACTGCTAACGCTTGGAATGTTTACAATATTCCTTTAACAGATTTCACTAATTTAACAACTAAAAACCACATTGCTCAAATCATTTTCTCTGCTTTGCCAACAGGTACTGCTTCAGTTTACATTGATAATGTGTATTTCTCTAAAGCGGACAATGCGCCTACAACTGCTGCACCAACACCAACAGCTTTACAAGCCAATGTGATTTCTATGTTCAGCAATGCCTATACCAATGTTAATGTTGATACTTGGAGAACCTCTTGGTCTTCAGCTTCATTAACTGATATTCAAGTTGCAGGCAATGATGTTAAACGTTACTCTACTTTAGACTTCGTAGGTATTGAAACCACTGGCGCTAACTTCATTGATGCTTCAGGTATGGACAATTTCAACTTTGATGTATGGACGCCTAACGTAACAACATTCAAAGTTAAATTAGTTGACTTTGGCGCTGATGCTGCATACGGTGGCGGCGATGATACAGAACATGAATTGAGTTTATCTCCAACAGCTAATTCTTGGAATACTTTCAATTTGAAATTATCTGATTTCACAAACCTTGCTGGTAAAAAACACATTGCACAATTAATTTTTGCAGGTTTGCCTACTGGTGCTGGTGTTGTATATTTAGATAACATTTACTACTCTAAAGCACCATCTTCAATCGAAGGAAACACTATTGCTTTGAGTCAATTGTATCCTAACCCTGCTAAACAATTTGTAAGATTATCTGCAGCTTCAAACATTGAAACAGTTGAAGTATACAACGCTTTAGGTCAAGTGGTTTATTCTGCTCAACCTAAGCAAAACCAAGTTGAAATTTCAACTTTTACTTTTGCTAAAGGTGTTTATACCATTAAAGCTATTATCAATGGCGCAGTTAGCATCCACTCTTGTGTTGTTGAATAATCAATAATTAATTTTTAAAATGCGTCCTTCGGGGCGCATTTTTTTTAACCTTTATGAAGTATTTTGCCCTTATATCCCTGATCATTCTTCAAATGACTGCATTGCGTGCAAGCAATGTAAAAGTGATTAAAACGGATACTGGGTACACTTTTTTACTCGATAATCAACCCTATTATGTAAAAGGTGTTGGTGGTACAGTACACCTGCCTTTGGCTGCCAAAATTGGCGCTAATTCGATTAGAACCTGGGGCATAGATGATGCTCAAAAGATATTAGATGAAGCTCATAAATATGGCCTTACAGTTATGTTAGGCATGTGGCTTCAACATGAAAGACATGGGTTTGATTACGACAATGTCAATAATGTTAAAAACCAATTTAATCACTTCAAAACAGTGGTTAAACAATTTAAAGACCATCCTGCTTTACTCATGTGGGGTATAGGCAATGAGCTGGATCTAAATTACAGCAATACCAATGTTTGGTATGCTGTTCAAGATTTAGCCAAATATATTCACGAAACAGATCCCAACCATCCAACCAGTACAGTTACAGCTGGGCTTGATTCAATGGAGGTGCAATTAATCAAGGCCCGATGCCCTGATATTGATGTATACTGTGTTAATACCTACGGCGATATAGGCAATGTGCCTAGCAATATTCAACAATATGGTTGGCAAGGCCCATATATGATCACCGAGTGGGGCCCTAATGGCCATTGGGAATCACCTACTACCA
>JAURIG010000163.1 GCA_030832905.1 Bacteroidota bacterium | reverse complement strand
AAAGCATTGATCAAATTAGGTACATGTTCAATTATGACATGACCAATGATCCAAAAGGTTTCTCCACCAGTTCAGAAGACAGCAGAGCCTTGTTCCAAAGTATTGGTGCCATTGCCAATAAAATTGATACCAATTTCAAAAACTCCTTATCAGTTGGCGCAGGTTTGCATAGTGACCATCAACCATTCATGCTCCAAGGTGTTCCAACAGGTGGAGGCGCAGGCGGGGGTTTACCCAATGGCGCAGGGCCATGCTACCATGCTGACTGTGATGGATTTAACTTAGTGGATGAAAAAGGAATGAAAAACACGGTTCGTTATGGTACTATGCTTTTATATGGAGTGGCAGATGCTACTGAAATAAAATCAAAACAATTGACGGATCAAGAAACAAAGCAATTCCTAATAGATAAGGGCTTAAAAGAGGCATTACAAATTGCGGGTGATTGGCGTTGGAAGGATTAAATTATTCAATAAAATCAAATGTTTTAGGTAAAAATCGCCAATATCGATTGGGATTTTAAAGCAAAAATAATAGTGATATAAATCAGATACTTTTTGTAACTTTAAGAGCATCCAAACCACTTCAAAAAATGCTCGATTCAGCCCCCAATGGGAATGTTGTTAAACCAATTATAAAGGATATAAGGTTTGATGCTTTGTTTCAGTCAGCATCCATAGGTAGCAAAGATGCCGCCTAACTCATTATACTAAAATGAGTCGGATCATGAAGATTTATGATAAATATCATACTTCTTAACTAGCTTAATGAATCATCTTCTGAAATTGTGGATCCATCATGTTGGTAGCTTCATAATAACCTTGCTTATACCAACGCATTCTTGCCAATAAACTGGCCATTTCAGGCTGCACCCTCTTTTTTGAACTATTCAGTTTCCCAACACTACTCGGTGAATGTTGTTTGGCAAAATTGATGAATGCCTCCCAAGTTGTTTCATTATTATACTGCGTCAGTAAATCGGAAACATTTTTCAGTTGGGTCATTTTGGGTAAATTGGAAAGATAAAAACCAAGTACAAACTCGTTGATTAAATTATTTTGTAATGCCAGATGATTGGTTGTATCCATTACTATATCATTACTTACAACCCACTTGTCAGGATAAATACCACCACCACCATAAACTAAATTGCCCTTTGGGGTTTTGAATGAATTTCCTTTGAAATTAGAATCTGGCATACCAATCGCATCTTCATGCAATCTTTTAACATACGCATCCTCATAGGCTTCCTTACCTAAAACATAAGGTCGTTGTATATTTCTACCTAAGGGTGTGTAATATTTTGCAGTCGTTAAACGCAAAGCACCCCCATTTGATAAATTAAATTGCTGTTGCACCAATCCCTTGCCAAATGACCTTGTTCCTACAATCGTCGCTCTATCCCAATCCTGTAAGGCCCCAGCTAATACTTCACTTGCAGAAGCAGAGGATTCATTCATTAAGATCGTGATTTTCCCTTGTTCAAAAAGCCCTTCTCTCTTACTATAATAATCTACCCTAGGTGAATGTACCCCTTCGGTGTAAACGATTAATTTATTTCCAGGCAATAATTCATCAGCGATGCCAACAGCCTCAGAAAGTAAACCACCTCCATTATTACGCAAATCCAAAACCAATGACTTCATCCCTTTTTGGACCAATGGATCCAAGGCTTGCATAAAAGCTTCATAAGTTCGATCTGTAAACTTATTTAATTTAATATACCCAACAGTGTCACTGATCATATAATATGCATCAATCGGAGAAATGGGAATATTAGCCCTTGTTAATTGCAATTGCACTTGCTTACTTTTTCGCAAAACCAATAATCTCAATGGGCTATCTTCTGGCCCTTTTACTTTTTGCCTTACTTCATCTGCTTGCAAATTCCCACCGGACAATTTTATAGAATCGTTTGCTTTCAATAAGATATCGCCTAATTGAACGCCTCCTTTAAAGGCTGGACCGTCCTTTAAAACATAGGTGACATAAAAACTATCTCTAAACTGCTGAAATTCGATGCCAATTCCTTTTAAGTTGGCTGCCAATTGTTCATTCACATCAACCAAATCAGCAGGTGGAATATATACCGAATGCGGATCCAATTGGCTTAAATAATAATCAGCCAATTTAATACTTGCACTATCATTTTTTAGAGAATCCACATA
>JAURIG010000162.1 GCA_030832905.1 Bacteroidota bacterium | reverse complement strand
GTAGGTATGGAGAAAGGAAAGTGGTTAAGCCTACAAGAAAACAATCGTTCTTTAGACGCCTTAATGGAATGTTGGACAAGAACAAAATCAAAAAGCTTAGCAGACTATACTAAAGCAATGGAACTAGTAGCCAATAATAGCAACAACACTGTATACGCAGATGCTGCAGGTAATATCGCCTACTGGCATGGTAATTTTATACCTAAGCGAAATCCAAATTTTGATTATACAATGCCAGTAGATGGCAGCACTAAAGCAACTGACTGGCAGGGCGTACATGCTTTAAATGAAATTGTTCAAAGCATCAATCCATCAAACGGATGGTTGCAAAATTGTAATGCTACGCCATATACAGTCGCAGGTGATCAAAGTCCAAAAGCATCTAACTATCCTGCTTATATGGCACCAGATGGCGAAAACGGGAGAGGGCTAACAGCTGCAGCCTTATTGAATAAGATAGATAAAATCAATTTAGACGAACTCATTGCTTTAGGTTACAATAAAAAATTAAGTGCATTCGATATTTTGTTACCTCGTTTTATACAAACAGCAAAAACAGCAGACCTTGCGCCAAGAACTAAAAAAGCAATTGACTATTTAGCGAATTGGGATCATATTGCTGACACTAATTCTATTGCAACAAGCATCGCAATAGAATGGGCTAGCAAATGGGGCGCTACTATACCTCCTGCAAACACAGAAGAAGCAGGAACACAAATTGTTTTAAAGTACAACCGTATGGACCAAGAGGTTGCTTTTGAAACTAAAATCAAATTATTAGAAGCCACTTTAGATCAATTCGAAAAATGGTATGGTGGATGGGAAATGAAGTGGGGTGCAATGAATCGTTTTCAAAGAGTTGCACCAGGTGCTAGTTTCGATGACAACCTACCTAGCTTAGCTGTCAATCAAGCATCCTCTAAATGGGGCTCGCTTCCTTCTTTTGAGAGTAGACGCTATCCAAATACCACCAAGCGTTACGGATATACAGGAAACAGCTTTGTAGCTGCAGTAGAATTTGGAAAAAGACTGAATGCAAAGACCATCATCACCGGTGGACAAAGCAGATTTGCTGAAAGCAAAAATTTTACAGACCAAGCCTATGGTTTTGTCCATGGACAATTTAAAACGATACATTACTACAAAGAAGATGTTTTAGCTAACAAAAAACTAGCATACCATCCTGGATTGGAAAGATAATGTTCATAGAGTTTAGTGATTAAAGCAATTTTAACCAATCCTGCTACATTTTTTACGCCAAGTGTTTGCATGAGTCTTGTTCTGTGACCTTCGATGGTTCTTTTGCTATGCTTTAGTTCTGCAGCAATTTGTTTACTTGAGGCTTCTTCGCAGATGCGAATTAGAATGTATTTATCATATAAGCTTAATGCATTGACGCGCTCAATTAAATTAATCTTATCCATGACCTGTGTGAGTTGTAAAACCCGCTCTGCAGTGTCTTGACAAAAAAATACTTTATGTTGACAAGCCATTTCTACTGCTTTATTCCACTCGAGGCTAGACATGTTTCTTGAAACAATGACATCTACTTCGAGTTCAATTAATTGGTAGAGTATAAAATCTGGTGTATCCTTATTCAGCAATATAATACATGGGAATATTTGTTGAATTGCTTTAATTTTCTTTTTCACTGCCAGTGAATCAAAATCAAACATAGCACAATCAATGATCAATAATCCTTGTGATAAACCAAAATTAGCACTGCTAACTTCGTCTAAGGAATTCAAAATACGATATCCATTACACATAGGGTGTGCTTTTGCCAATTGGCTGCAGCCCATAGCATAAATAGCTTGTTGGTCACAAATAAATACATGTCTTTGTTCTTGTTGGTTGAAATAGTTTTTTTGCATCTATAAAAAAACAATAGATCAAGCTGATGCAAGCATAAACATATCAATTTTACATTGATGGTTAAAATTTCTAAGGTTTTCAACCCCTTCAAAAAAAATCTAATCGCTTAGTTTAATACCATAGTCGATAGAATCTACTCAGATTGGTGTAAATTGCAGCATGCAGTTTGAAAAATCAATTACACTTGCCACTTTCTCTCCATTATGGTGGGAAAGTATTTTATGGATTGGAGGCGGCATCTTCTTATTGATTCAGGTGCCTAAATACTTAAAAAATATTCAAATCAAACAATATGATTTTTTTATTGCAA
>JAURIG010000161.1 GCA_030832905.1 Bacteroidota bacterium | reverse complement strand
AACCTCAGTGATGGTGCCAACTGTAGATCTTGGGTTTCTTGAAACCGTTTTTTGTTCAATGGCTATAACAGGCGATAAGCCGTTGATTTTGTCAACCGTTGGGCGTTTCATGTCGCCAATGAATTGTCGAGCATAAGCAGAAAAGGTTTCCAAATAACGTCTTTGGCCTTCAGCAAAAATGGTATCAAATGCCAGGCTTGATTTGCCGCTACCACTTAAGCCAGTAAATACCACTAATTGGTTTCTTGGGAAGCTTAAGTCAACCTGTTTAAGGTTGTGTTCAGAGGCGCCTATAATTTCTATTTGGTCAAGGTCGTTTGTTGGCATTGCAAGCTGCAAATTTCGGTGAATTTTAATTCAATAAAAAATAAGTTATCTTTGCTTAGTTTTGATAAGAAACACACTGATAGCCTTTTTTGTTTTTGCCCTCATGATTCAAATGCTCGGGGCAGGCATAGCTTCTGTGTTTCAAATTCTTGCTCACAAATACAAAGTTGAGCAACAAATGCAGTCATTACTATCTGGCGGCACATTTAATCAAGAATTAATCGTCTTTTCAGATCTTGATTTGAAAACGGCAGATTGGGAACATTCAAAAGAGTTTACATTGAATGGCCAAAAATACGACGTGGTATTTGAACATGATAAAAATGGCAATGCATTTTACCATTGTCTATCGGATGCCAAAGAGGAGGCTTTATACAATCAATTAGCCCAAAAACAAGCTCAACATAATCGTTTAATATTTGAACTTAAGCCTTGTGTATTGGGTCTGGTGGAATTGCCCGTTTATTCGTCTTCTCTATCTGAGTTTACTTTAACGCATTGCCAAAACTGGCAAAATTTTTACCATTATGCTTTTAGCCCTTCTATGCTAAAGCCCCCAACTGCTTAGTGATTTTATTTGTCTGAAAACACTGTAAGGCTATTGTAAAACGAATGGCCTGCTGCTTAGTTGCATTAAAATCATTTATATGAAATCAATATTATTTACACTATTATATACAATAGGTTTGAGCGCATTTGCACAAACCATAACGGTTAAAGACCGTTCGAGTTTACAAGCCATAAAAGGCGTTGAAGTAAACACCGCAGTTAGCAATGCTGACGGCCAAATCAATGCCGAAGAGGCTAAGGTAATGAATGCATTAAGCATTGTGTTTAAATGCCCCGGCTATCAAACGGATTCCATTTCTTGGACCCAATTAAAGGCCCAAAATTTTGTGATGTGCCTCTCTGAATCTTCCTTTAATTTGGGCGGTTTTGTGGTGTCAGCTTCAAGGTTTGAAGAGTCATCAAAAGATGTCGCACAGTTAACAACCGTTATCGACCAAAAACAACTTCAATTCATGAATCAAGCCAATACTGCAGATGTTTTGCAACAATCTGGCAGAGCCTTTATTCAAAAAAGTCAAATGGGAGGCGGAAGCATAGCCATGAGAGGATTTGAGGCCAATAAGGTGCTCATGGTTGTGGATGGGGTGCGCATGAACAATGCCATTTACAGAGGCGGTCATTTGCAAAATGTATTAACCGTTGATAACAACATGCTGGATAAAACAGAGCTGGTGTTTGGTCCGGGTTCTGTTGTTTATGGCAGTGATGCCTTGGGCGGTGTGGTTCATTTTTATACCAAGCAAGCTCAATTGTCTTCTACTGCAAAGCCAGAATTTAAAACCATGGCCTTTACCCGTTACGGAACGGCTATGCAAGAAAAAACTGGCCATTTTGATGTCAACATAGGTCTCAAAAAATGGGCCTTTTTAAGTTCAGTAACCTATTCGGATTTTGGCGATATGACCATCGGTAAAAAAGGAACTAAAGGCTATGAGTCATGGGGTAGAAGACCCTTTTATGTTCAGCGTTTTAACACTAAAGATTCCTTAGTTCAAAATGCCGATTCTTTTAAGCAAATCCCTAATGGCTACCAGCAATGGGATTTGATGCAAAAAGTGTTGTTTCAACAAAATGCGTATGTGTCTCATGTGCTCAATATTCAACACTCAAATTCAACAGATATACCTAGGTATGATCGATTAACTGAAATTGGGTCAAATGGCAAACCTGCTCAAGCAGAATGGTATTACGGTCCACAAACCAGAACATTGGCCGCTTATCAGTTGAAATTAACTAAGAAACAATTGGCCTATGACCAAATGCAAATGACAGTATCACATCAGGATATTACTGAAA
>JAURIG010000160.1 GCA_030832905.1 Bacteroidota bacterium | reverse complement strand
TTCAATTCAAACAAATGCACTGGGCTTGTTTTATACTCAGTTTAATGACCGCCATTGCCCTTCAAATTTTAAGCAATTATGCCAATGATTATGGCGATTTCAAAAATGGAGCAGATACCGCCATCCGGACTGACCGCGTAATGGCCTCTGGCCAAATGAGTATCAAAACCATGCAAATAGCAATTGGGGTTTTAATCGCTTTAAGTTTAGTCTCTGGCATTGGATTACTAATCACTTCCATACAAAGTATAAATAGCGCATTTTGGAGTTTAATGGGCATTGGTTGTTTGGGCATTGCTGCTGCTTATTTTTATACGGCGGGCAAATACCCCTATGGCTACTATGGCTTAGGGGATTTGGCAGTTTATATTTTCTTTGGCATTGTATCTGTTTTAGGGGCTTATTACTTACAAAGCGGGCAATTATCGTGGTCAGTAGTTTGTTTGGCACATGCTATGGCTTGCTTAAGTGTAGCTGTATTGAACATCAATAACCTACGCGACATCGAAACCGATGCGCTCAAAAACAAACACACCCTAGCCACTCAAATGGGCTACAAAAACGCTATGCGTTATCAGGTAGTTTTATTAGTGAATGCTTTAATAGGTATGCTGGCTTTTATGCAACTTCAAAAGGCTTTTGGCATTTGGACGCTGCTTAGTATTGGCATCAATGGCATTATCGTATTGAAGCAATGGCAGAAATTGAAAGCTTGTAAGAACAGGATGGACTATAATCTTGCCTTGAAGGGCATGTCTTTGAGTGCTTTAGCCATGATGCTGTGCCTGTGTTTGGCTTATTATTTAATGCAACAATAATGGGATTAAAAGCCAGTATAGAACAACATGAACTCTTGTTTAAAAAGCCGGCCACAACCAGCCGAGGCGCTTATAATGGCAGACAAATCTATTTGTTAAAAATATACAACGAAGCCGATCCAAATTGTGTTGGCATAGGCGAATGCGCCCCACTAAAAGGCCTAAGTATAGACGATGTAGACGACTACGCTAACAACTTAAATGATTTAGTTGAACAGATCAACAACAACCATTCTGAAAATTTCCCTTTCCACCAATTCCCTTCTATTCAGTTTGGTATTGAAACTGCCTTGCTGGATTTAAAGCACGGCGGCAAACGCATCATTTTTCCTAATTTTTACGCTATTGGCAAACAAGGTATTCCCATTAATGGCTTGGTATGGATGGATACTATTGATCAAATGCAATTGGAAGCTGAAGAGAAAATCAAGAATGGGTTTAATTGTTTGAAATTCAAAATAGGCGCCTTAAACTTTGACGATGAACTGGCTTTGATTAAAAACATTAGGCAATCCTACAACGAGCAGCAATTAATGATAAGACTTGATGCCAATGGTGCCTTTTCACCTGAAACAGCCTTAGATCAACTAAAGGCTTTATCAGAATTCAAGATCCACAGCATAGAACAACCCATAGCAAGTCATCAACGCAAACAATTAAGAGACCTTATCCAAAAAAGCCCAATCCCTATTGCACTCGACGAAGAATTAATTGGCATACAGTCTACCGAAGACATCAACGCCTTATTGACAGAGGTAAAGCCTCCTTACATCGTATTAAAACCCAATTTATTGGGCGGTTTTAAGCAATGCGATGCCTGGATTAAAGCAGCAAAACAACATGATATTAAATGGTGGCTAACCTCAGCATTAGAGAGCAATATTGGTTTAAATGCCATTGCCCAATACGCTGCCAATTTTCAAAATCCAATGCATTCTGGCTTAGGCACAGGACAATTGTACAAAACGAATTTCACACCTAACACGCGCATCATTGATGGCTATCTTTGGCGCGATATGGGACAAAGCCGTTCGGATCAATAAGCGACAATGATCTGTTTCTGCTCCATCCAATTGCCTTCTTGAAGTCTGAGTATAAATTGACCTTGAGGCAAATTTGAAATAGTTGAATTGGTGGCATTGATTCGACCTGTTTGGATCTGTTTACCATGCACATCAAAAATGCTATAGTCAACAGCCTCAAACCCAGATTTAGACAAATCTACTCGAATAAAGCCTGAACTTGGTAAAGGATATAAACTGATGGCATTGGTATACAATTCATGAATTTTCAATAGGTGTGCTTGAGTAATAACAAGCGTATCAAAATAAGTACTAGGACAATTATACGGCACTTGATTGACTTGATGTTCCAAGATATAAGTACCTGGGTT
>JAURIG010000015.1 GCA_030832905.1 Bacteroidota bacterium | reverse complement strand
AACAACATTTTACTTTTAGTAGACTCTTCTACTTTTTTAGGCATAGATACAACTCGATGGAACGAACTCAAATCGGATTATTATATGGATGGATATGGTGTGGTGTTTAAATTGATCTCTGAATATGCCAAACCACCTCAAATCAAAGCCGTTATCCAGGCTTGGAATGCTCAAAACAGAGGCCTCAACAACCAGTGTTTACTGATTGGCAGAGTGCCTGTAGCCTATTCTGGTTTGATGGATATTAATACCGCAGGACTACCTCCTGATGCTCACCCTGATCATGGCGGTGCTTGGCCTACAGATGTCTACTATGCTGAAATGGATGGCTCATGGACAGATAATGGCACCATGACCTCTGGCATTACAAGAGTTGCCAATCAAAACAATCCTGGTGACGGTAAATTTGACCAACATTTTATTCCAAATGCAGTAGACATTCAAATTGGCAGAATAGATTTTAGATTGCTCACTGCTCAAAACAAATCTGACATTGCAATGGTTGCAAACTACCTCAGAAAATTACATGCCTTTAAATCAGGAGCAGTTCAAGTGCCCATGAAAGCATTTATCAGCGATAACTTTAATTATTTAGGCGGTGAAATGCCAATGCGCAGTGGTTGGAACAATGCCTCATGTATAGTAGGTAGCAATAACATTACCTCTTCTGGCAATTACTTTGACAGCTGCAAAAAAAATGCCTACATCTTTAGTGATGTAATGGGTGGCGGCAGCTTTAGCACATGTGGTGGTGTAGGCAGTGCTTCACAATTTCAAGACAGTATCTTATCGGTCTTCAATGTCATGTTTGGCAGTTACTTTGGCGATTGGTATACTCAAGACAATATTCTAAGAAGCAGTTTAGCCAGTAAAGGGTTAACCTTAACCAATGTTTGGGCACATAGACCGCATTGGTATTTTCACCATTTTGCTTTAGGACAACAAATCGGGTATTCAGTCATTAACGCTCAAAATAATCTTTCTGATTTTACCTTGGCAACTTCTTACATAGGTTATTTTGGTGGCAACTATTTAGATCAACGCATCAGTATGAATTTAATGGGTGACCCTGCTTTGCGCATTCATTATTTCAAAGGGGTAAGCAATCTCAACGCCAGCTTAATTAACAGCAACACTCAAGTGCAATTGACTTGGAATGCCTCTACTGAACCCAATGTGATTGGCTACCATGTATACAGAACCAATGCCTATGGCAAAGCCTATTACCCTATTACCAGCAGCCCGATAACGGCATTAAGTTATACTGATATAGCACCTTATGCCGGCAACAATTATTATGTTGTTAAAGCGGTTAAACTGGAAAATAGTAATTGTGGCACCTATTACAACAGCAGTTTAGGCCAAATGATAAAAGCTACAGGAGTAAACGGTAACAATACCCAAATAGCAGAACCTGTATTTGATTTTGACTTTAAATTATATCCTAATCCAAGTACTGGCGTTTTCAAGATTGAAGTTCAATCAGGCAGTTCTATATCTGTCTATGATGCGCAAGGTCAATTAGTGTATTCAGGCAAATCAAATGCTGACAATACCGAATTAAACATCAGTCATTTATCTAAAGGAATATACTTTGTACAATGTCAATTTGGTCCTCAACAAAGTACTCAACCTTTGATAATTCAATAAATAGATTATTTTTGCGAGCATATTATTATGATTTTAAAAGGAAAAAAAGGAATCATATTTGGTGCACTTGACACCAAATCTATTGCATGGAAAGTTGCTGAATTAGCCCATGCAGAAGGCGCTGAATTTATTTTATCAAACGCCCCTATTGCCCTAAGAATGGGTACCATTAACGAATTGGCTAGCAAAACCAATTCTGAAGTGATTGCCTGCGACGTTAGTCTTGATGAAGACATGAACAACTTAATTGATGCAGCTGTGGCGAAATTTGGTAAATTAGACTTTGTATTACACAGTATTGGTATGAGTTTGAATGTGCGTAAGAAAAATCCTTACACAGATTTAAATTATGAATTCATGCACAAAACCTTTGATATTTCAGCGATGTCTTTCCACAGATTGATGCAAACCCTTATGAAAAAGGACGCAATGAACGAATGGGGCAGTATAGTGGCATTGAGCTATATAGCCGCTCAGAGAGTATTCCCTGACTACAACGAAATGGCAGAAGCTAAATCATTATTAGAGAGCTTTGGTAGAAGCTTTGGTTACCACTTTGGCAAAGCCAAAAAAGTAAGGGTAAATACCATCAGCCAAAGTCCTACAATGACGACTGCAGGCAGCGGTGTGGGTGGCTTTGACGCCTTCTTTACCTATGCAGATAAAATCAGTCCATTAGGCAATGCTAGTGCTGAAGATTGCGCTAAATATTGCATCAGTTTATTCAGCGATTACACCCGATATGTTACCATGCAAAATTTGTATCATGACGGCGGCTTTAGCTACACCGGCGTAAGTGCTGAAGTCATGGATATGATGAGAGAATCTTAATCAATTTCTCTGTTTAAATTCTTAAAGAGCAATACACAATATTGCTCTTTTTTTATTCTTTTATATCGAGTACATTTGTGCAATTATGGCCTATAATTGTTTGATTCTAGAGAAAAAAGGGAACATTAGCACCATCACTTTGAACAGACCTGATGTGTTTAATGCTTTCAATGATGAACAAAGCTATGAATTGCAAGATGCCCTTAAAGCGGTTAAAAAAGATGAGGAAACCAGAGTCGTCATTTTAACTGGTGCGGGCAAAGCATTCTGCAGCGGCCAAGACCTTAAAGCCATTGCTGGGGCTGAAAAAAGATCCTTTATTGACTCCCTCAAAAAACGATACAATCCGATTATTAGAGAAATGCGCAATATGCCCAAGCCAATCATTTGCAAATTAAATGGTGTGGCTGCTGGCGCAGGTTGTTCTTTAGCTTTAGCTTCTGATTTCATAATCGCTTCTGAGCAAGCCAGTTTAATAGAAGTATTCATCAATGTAGGCTTGGTATTAGACAGCGGCTCGTCCTATTTCTTGCCAAGATTAGTTGGCAGTGCAAGGGCCTTTGAATTGAGTACCATGGGCAGCAAAGTTACTGCTCAACAAGCCTTGGAATGGGGCATGATCAATCGCTGTGTGCCGGCAGATCAACTCGATGCTAGTACACAAGAAATTGCAGATTACTATGCCAATGCACCAACCAAAGCCATTGGTTTAATGAAGAAAATGCTGAACAAGTCTTTCAATAATGACTTAGAAGCCATGTTAGAATACGAAATGTATTGCCAGGAAATTGCTGGCAGTAGCGAAGACAATAAAGAAGGTGTCAAAGCCTTTAACGAAAAACGCAAACCACAATTTAAAGGAAAATAATGCGACTTAATCTCTATATATTATTATTTGGTCTTATCCTGAGCAATAGCTCTAAGGCTCAAAACACGGCAGAAGAAATTTGCGGCTACCAGCATGAAGTCAATAAAATATTAGCTAAGCAACCGAACTTCTTAAAGCTCCAAGATGCTTGGTTTCAAGAGGCCATGACCCTCTACAAACAACTGCAGTCTTCTAAAAGAACCATAGTAAGCGATACATTATACTATGAGGTTCCAGTGGTGTTTCACATCATTTACAACACCTCACAACAGAATGTTAGTGATGCCATGGTTACTAGCCAAATCAATGAATTGAATCAGGCGTTTAGAAAACTAACTGCAGACACTAGCCGCATAAGGAGTATTTTTAAACCAATTGCAGGTGATGTTAAAATCCAATTTAAATTGGCTACTGTTGACCCTCAGGGCAATCCTACAACTGGTATTACCAGAACCAGCACCACGCAAACAACTTTTGCAACCAGCAGAGGTGGCGCCTACAACACCAATATGAAGCACAGCAATTTAGGCGGAAAAGATGCATGGGATCCAACGCGTTATATGAACTTTTGGATTTGCAACATGGAATACCCTAACTATTTTGGCATTGTATATGGCTTTGCTACACCTCCTACTGGCGCTCCTAATTGGGGAGGTACAGGGGTAACTAAAGACGTAACTGATGGCGAGAGTGGCGTTGTTATTCACTACAAAGTATTGGGTAAAAACAACCCATTAGCGCCTGTAAAATACACTGAAGGTAAAACAGCGATTCATGAAGCTGGTCATTATTTTGGCATGAGACATATTTGGGGTGATGGCACCACTACAACCGGTTGTTCTGTTGACGATGGCATATTCGATACGCCCAATGCCAAACAAGCCAATGCGTCTTGTACAGGTCAAAATTCATGTATTGATGCCAACAACGATAAGCCTGACCAAACAGAAAACTATATGGACTATGCCCTTGATGGATGTGCCGCTATGTATACCAAAGAGCAAGCGTTTATGATGCAATATGTTTTGACCAAACTAAGAACCCAATTATCAAAACCATTCATTGTGTCTGATACCATTGCAGACCCTAAAACCATCAAAGAGGGTTATGTGATTTACCCTAACCCATCAGTAAACAACAAAGATTTAACCGTTGAAATCGGCACCAAAATAAGAGCCAATTATACCGTTTGCATCATTGACTTAAATGGCAAAACCGTGCTTGAAAAACAAGTCCCAACCAACAGCAGTAAAACCATTCCAGTATCAGGGATTGCACAAGGTTTATACACCATAATCATCAGAGATCAAAATGGTGATATTGTTCACAGACAATTGCATTTGTTTATTGAATAAATGCTTAAAAATTGGTTCAAGTCTAATGTTTTAATTGCCTTTTTCATAGTCTTTTCAGGCTATTTCTTATACCAATTATATTCGGTACAAACCCGTTACAATAGAATTGAAAAGGTCATTAATGAAGATGCTTGGGGATATTATATCATTGCCCCTGCTCTATTTGAATTCAATGATCCTAATTTTAAATTCATTGATACCACATTCAAAAAGAATGATGCAAGTCAATACTTTCCTCCGGTTATAAATACACTTGAGAATGGTCAAAAAGTTTGCAAATATTACTCCGGTGTAGCTTTGTTGCAAGCCCCCTTTTATTGGATAGATAGGTGGCTATTTCCTGAAGATCATTTTCAATCCGGCTTGAGCTTTCACCGGCAAATGAGCATTTTAATCTCCAGTATTACCTACTTACTTTTAGCTTGTGGTTTATTAATGATCATTCTAAAGCGTATGGGTATACTGCCATTATGGAATATGCTTTTATGTTCTGCGGTGCTATTTGGCAGCAACTTGCTCAGCTATGCTACTTATGATGCGGCCTACAGCCATGTGTATTCCTTTTTCGCCATAATGCTCTTAATCAAATGCATGCAAGACATCAACTTAAAAGGCATTAAGCATTTAAGCTTATTTAAACTTGGACTTTCCCTGGGATTAGTGATTATTATAAGGCCAGTAAACGCCCTGGCCGGTTTGGCTTTATTGGGTTTTATCAATCAAAATTTATGGCAGACGTTTAAACACAATTGGTTAAATTATTCGATTAACACTTTTTTGGGTTTGGGGTTAATGATCTTTATCCAATCTAGCCTTTGGCTTTGGCAAACTGGCGAGTGGTTGGTGTATCCTTACGGACAAGAAAAATTAAATTTACTAGAGCCGCATGTATTTGAATTTGTATTCGGCTACAATTGTGGCTGGGCCCTTTACACCCCTCTACCCTTTGTGTTATTATGCTTGAGTTTGGTCTGTTTTGGACTTCAAAAACAATGGCTTAAAATGCTATTAATAGGTGGCACTTCCTATCTGGTTATACATGTCTTATCAAGCTGGTATTATCTACATTATGGTTGTACGGTAGGCTGCAGACCGATCACAGAATTTTACGGGTTAATTGCCTTGGCATTTGCATGGAGCATCAAGGCATGGCAAAAACGCGGCGTGATTAAAAGGTTGGGGGCATGGATAGTGCTCTTGGGTTTGTATTTTAATCAGATCATATTGTTCCAATTTTATGAGCAAATCATTAATTGGTGTGAAATGGACCAAAAAAGATACCATATGGTATGGATGAAAACACATGAGGCCTATAAGTATGCGAGTTCCCCTTTTTGGAATTTTGAAGCCTTACATCCGAGCGCTCAGCATCAAACCCTCAAACAACCTGTAACTTTAAACATTAATGATCACAAGCCTTCGGACAATACAGACATTATGCTGCCACCTCTTCAACAAAAAGATTCCGCAGTATTGTATACCTTATTTTTGAGCAGCAAAACACTCAACCAATACGATGATGCCTACTTGAGACTTTTACTGACTGACAATGGCAATTATGTAGACTTATTGCATTTACTGTTGATTAGAAAAATTGAGCCTAGCCCTCAAGCCCAAGCATTCACTTATCAATTTCACTGTAGCAAAACCGCCCTTCAACCAAAGCTTCAAATCAACTTAGAATCTATTGATCAAAAAACAGAAACCACTGTTCATTTAGATTCTATTTGGGTTCAAAACATTATAAAACCATGAGGCCATTTAAAACCATATTGCCCAAAGTATTTGCAGGATTGGTTTTAGCCTGGGGCATTGGTTTGCATATCAATCAAATCAGTGAATTACCCATTGTTCAATGGGATGAATCACGCCTTGCCATCAATGCGGTTGAAATGGCCTCCAATGGCAATATTATAGTTACAAGCTTCAACAATAGCCCTGACTTATACAACACCAAACCGCCTTTGATGATCTGGCTACAAGCCTTATCTGTAAAGGCTTTTGGCATCAATGAATGCAGCATTCGTTTACCCTCTATTTTAGCGGGAATAGTCTGTATAGTCTTGTTAATGCATTACACCTATCGACAATCAAAATCATTGTGGACTGCGAGTTTGGCTGGCCTGATGCTAATTTGCAGTAATGGCTTTATCCAATTACATGGCAGCTTAACCGGCGATTACGACGCCTTGATTACATTGTTTTTGTTTTTAACTTTCATGCATTGGCATTTGTGGTTAAGCCATCAAAGCAATAAAAATTGTTGGTATATGACACTGTTTTTAGCCTTTGCCATTTTAAGCAAAAGTGCCGCAGCGATGATACTTATTCCAATTATTGGCATTCAGACCATTGCACTTAAAACAAGTGTAAACAATGCCATAAAGTGTTTCAATATGCTAGCCTTGTCACTATTGCCCTTTTTAGTATTTATTGGCATTAGATCTTATACGGCACCCGGTTATATTCAAGCCAGTTTATTCAATGATTTTATTGGCCGAATGCAAACCCATATAGATGGACACGAAGAAACTTGGTATTACTATTTTGACCAAATAGTCTTTAAGCGGTTTAGTCTTTTATGGTATTTACTCCCCCTTTCATTGATAGTACTTAAAGCTAAATTCAATCCTTTTAGTAAGCAATTATTCATTGCCAGTATTGGCTATTTATTGATATTAACCCTAGCCAAAACCAAGATTCATTGGTACGATATGCCTATTTTACCGTTGTTGTCTATGGCCATAGCACTCAATGTGCAGGATGCCTTTATGCGCTTAAGCGCCAAAACTTTGCAATGGGGTTTTATGGGGATGATTATGGGGATAGGCTTATTGGCCTTAACACAAAAACACAAAGCTGTTTGGGACAAACAACAGCTTGATTTAGACTACACGCATTACGAATTAAGTCATATGCTCAGACAATACAGTGCCAAAGACACCCTCTATTTAGTAGCCCCTTTATACGCCCCTGAATTTGAATTTTATACCCATCAGCATCCACAGATTAAAAGAAAATCATGGAAAGAGCTTAAAGTTAAAGACAAGGTAGTGTTAGGGAATTTTGCCAAAGACAGTATAGATTTGCACTATAAATACAATACGCTATTGAACTCCCCAAATGCAAGAATCATCGAAATACAACCATAAAACCCTATACATTTCGGCCTTTTTTATTTGGGCACTTGGCGTTGTTTTGATGCCAGAATTTTGTCATGGCTGGGACAATTACTGTTGGGGCTATTGGTCTGAAATCATTCACAACAAAGGGTTAACAGCTGTATATGCAGACAAAAGCCCTATCAATTACCCTCCTTTATTTATTTATATTCTCAAGGCGTATTCTGCTTTGGTGCCCGATGGCCAATTTTTTAAATACACCTACTGCTTAAAAGCATTGACTTGGGCCTTTGATGTTGGAAGTTTAATACTAATTTGCAAATGCTTACCAAAGCAATCAAAAACATGGCACTATTTACTAATAAGTGCTTTAAGTCCAGCATGGTTTTACAATACCATGATTTGGAACCAGGTGGATGGCATTTTGGCCTTTTGGGTTTTATTGGCCTTGGTGTATGCTTTAAAAGGCCAAGCCAAATGGGCCATCATAGCATGTATAATGGCCTTGAATTTTAAAATTCAAGCCATCGTATCATTGCCATTAATTGGTTTAATCTGTTTGTACAACAAAGATTATAAGGGTCTATTGGTGGGTGGTTTAATTGGATTGGTATTGCAGATTTTGATTTTAAGCCCATTCATTTATATCGGACAATTACATAGGGTTTGGTTAATGGCCACGGGGTCAATGGATTATTTCCCTTATGTAAGTATGAATGCCCATAATTTGTGGCACCTTTTGTACAATGGCGATTTAACTCAAATGCCTGATGCTCAAATTGTAGCTTATGGCATAAGCATTAAAAACCTTGGTCTATTACTGTTTTTCTTGAGTTCTGCCTGTATACTTTGGCCTTTAATTAAAGGCATTGTTGTGGCATTAAAGTCTAATTCAGCAGAGCGTTTCGACTTGAATTTTGAGGCTATATTATTGATGCACTGTTTGATCAGTTTTGTGTTTTTCTATTTTAATACACAAATGCATGAGCGCTATATCCACCCTGCAATAATCAGTTCTGCTCTTTTAGCTGTAGCTTACAAACATTGGTGGCAATGGTTATTGTTTGGAATAACCTATTGTTTCAGCCTTGAATCTATTCTGCAATTCTTAGGCTTACACATCTACCATACTGCTGTATTTCACCCTAAGGCGATAGCCGTGCTGTATGGAACAGCAGCAATCTATTGGACTTACTTATTCATCAAAACTCCTTTGTTTAAAAAGGTGACTTAAAGGCCGGATTGGTCAAAAAAGACTGATCAGTCAAGGTGTGTAAAAAGGCTACAATATCAGACTTTTGTTGTTCTGATAAATTGAGTTGTGCCCCGTGGGCTAAAATATTAACGTCTAAATTAGGGGAGTTTAATTGTATACCTGAGGAGTAAAAATCAAGCACTTCTTCTAAGGTGGCAAAACGACCATCGTGCATGTAAGGTGCTGTAACGCCAACATTCCTTAAAGCTGGAATTTTGAATTTTCCATTGTCTTGATCTTTACCGGTTACACTGCCAAATCCTTTGTCTGTAAAGTTTAAATCCAAACCATTGTTAGCCATTGATCCGCTTGCACTATTATTCCCGAAAAAAGGAATATTACTGTGGCAATGAAAGCAGTCGGCCCCTCCATTTTCTTTGGGTTGCATAAACAACTTCAAACCTCTTAACGCCTCTGGCCCAATAACGGCTAGTGTATCATGATTGGTATGCAATTGATCTATTGGCGCATTGAAAGAGATTAAAGTCACTAAGAATTGTTCTAATGCTTTGCTAATGGTTGCAGGACTAATACTCTGACCTGGAAAAGCTTTTTGAAAAACCGTATGATAGCGATTGCTATTGTTTAATTTAATGGCTAAATCATACAAGTTCATGTCCATTTCGTTATGCGCTTGTATTGGAATCAATACTTGCTCTCTCAAACTTTTTGATCTGCCATCCCAAAAGAATTTCTTTTGCCACATTAAATTGTACAAAGGCATTGAATTACGCCCCAAAATTTGCCCTCTTATCCCTTTGCCATACCTTAACCCATCTGTAAAGGCTTTGTCTTGACGATGACATGACACACAAGCAACAGTGCTGTCTAAAGACACTATTGGATCATAAAACAACATACGGCCTAACAATACCCCTTCATTGCTTAAGGGATTATCTGCTGGCAGAGCCAAAGGAGGCATACCCTGTGTTTTTTCAATCACATAAGGGGTTGGCGTTGTTGCCTGCTTGTTGATCAGGTCATCTTTTTTGCAACTCTTTACCAATAGAGCCGCAGAAACCAAGGCAATGATGGCAAATTGAATTTTCATTAATTGATGGATTTAAGTTCGAATAAACCGTTTAAATTTTGAATAAATTTATCCATTACAGGATCAATTGCACCTGAATGTGAGAATGAGCCATCTGTGACTAAGCTGAAATTGTTAACGTTGTTGAAGTATTTATCAGCATGAACATTGAATACCGCTCTGCTAGGCTTGGAAATGCTAAAATTTTGAACAAAAGAAAAGATTCTAACATTGTTATCATTGGCTATATGGAATGAGAATCCCGCATTGGTATTATTCTTTCGGTAGTAGCCTTCAATGATATTGAAAATATAACCACCAGCCCAACCCCAGTGCATTTCATTCAAAGCAGGGCTTAAAGGTTGGTCAAGACTCCACAAAGTAGGGTCAGAATGATTAGTAGCAGAATCAAGACCCATCATCATTCTGATAGATTTGTACTCGCCTACAGGCGCTTTGATGATGACAGAATCTCTGCCATCTCTTAAATTCAAATAGGCATAAGTATTTTTGATTGGCACCAAAGTACCATCGGTTTTTTCTAAAACAAAATTAGATAAGATGTACTTCAGCTTGTCAAATTGAATGGTATCATTGGCATTGGTGATGTAGGCAACAGACCAATTCAAAGGGGCTTGATTGAAAAGCGGCTTGAAGCATAAAACCAAATTTTGATCAGTAGAAGGAGCAACTGGTTCTGGTGGATCAACAATGGTTCTACAGGCATTGGAACTTACGACAAGGCTTAATGCCAAGATATAATTGAATAATTTCATATGATTAGGGTTTGATATAGACGATTTTTTGGGTGTAAACGTTGTTTGAGTTGCCAAATTGAATGGTGTAAATGCCTTGGGCTAAGTCAGAAAATGAAATATCTAATACATCGCCTGGCATAAGATCCGTTTGAGCTTGCTTGACTAATTGGCCATTGGGAGCATAGATAGACCAATGCTGAATGCTTTCTTTTTCATGCCATAGGTATAAATGATTTGAAAAAGGGTTAGGATACACATTAACATTTGGACCAGTTAAATACGTGCCATTGACTTTAAATTTACCCAACAAGTAATGATCTGGGTCGCATTCAATGTCTTTCACCACAAAAGGCAAATTAAAACTGTGTATTTGATGCAATTGATTTACTGGCAATACAAGTAAAGTATCTTTGTATGATCCTTTTATCAAAACGGGGATAGGCACATTGTATTCAATCGCATTGTTCATACTATTGCTCTGATTGACTTCAATACTCAATGAGGTACCTGATTGTCTCCATATAAGATGGTAATTAGGATAGCCCTCCCCCATTATCCAATCGTCAAAGTAGTCTTTAAGGGAGCAGTTACAAAGGGCTTCAAAATGCGAGCGCAATTGGTTTTGGTCTGCAAAACGGTAACGGGTTAATGGGTCGGCTAAATAATTTCTAATGGCTGCAAAGAAAATGGAATCTCCGAGCACCCAGCGCAATTGGTGCAATACCATGGCGCCTTTTTGATAGGTGGTTCTGTAATCAAACAATTGATTGGCATCTGTGGTATCTTGTTTAAAGACAGCCCCATTAGGCGCAGACATTACATCGTTTTGAAATTGCACTATGCGTTGTCTGAAATCGGAAGGTGTTTTCAGAAAATCATAGCACAACAAATTGGTGTAAGTAGCAAAGCTTTCATTCAACCATATGGATTTCCAATTGGCACAAGTAACTTGATCTCCAAACCATTGGTGGGCTAATTCGTGGGCTATTAAATCGTAGCCAAAATTCACCATGAAACTCATGGTTTGATGCTCCATTCCGCCGCCCCAGGAGAACTGAACATGGCCATACTGCTCATTGGCGAAAGGATAAGTTCCAAACAAACTGTCATACAAAGCCATAATTGGAACTGTTGCTGCTGTTTGATTCTGAATGGTGTTGAGGTCGTTGTGGGCGTATACATAATTCACCAAAGGCAAATCTTGATTGATTGAACTGAGATGCGCTAATTGAGCATACACATTGTAATTGGCAAATGCTATCGCCACTAAATAAGTGGCAATGGGATAACGGTGTTCAAAGTGGAATTGTCTTTTGGATCCAAAACTGCGAATAGATTTAAGTACGCCATTTGAAGCGGCCGTATAGGGTGTGTCCACAATTAAATCAACATCTAATTGCTCGATTTTATCTTTTAGATTGTCTCTACAAGGCCACCAATAACTCGCGCCGTATGGCTCTGATAATGTAGAAATGGCAGGGCCTGAAGCATTAACCGTTCTAGAATAAGCCCTATTGCTCATATTGGGGGTGCCATGATAGTACACCTCTAACGAATCTGACACATTGAAGCCAAGTGTTTGAGGCAAAAAACAATTCAACAAATGATTGTTGTGCGAGAAAACAATTGTTTGACCATGGTATACCACACTGTCTACTGTTAATTCGTTTCTTAAGTCTAAATCTAAGACGGAAATAGTAGACAAACTGATGAACTTATAGCCAACTGAAGCTCGCTCAATTTGAGCATTGTTCATATTAACCTGCATGGTCAATTGCACCTTGTAAATATCGATGCTAAGGTCTGAACTGCGCTTTGAGGCTTTCCTTTGACTGTTCAAATACCTTTGAAGTTCTTGCTTAGAAATGGCTTCATCACGCACTTGTGCTTGGGCATTAAATGCCAACAAAAAGATACAAATCCAATATGCCATACATCTTACCATAGCTTACTAACAAAATTACAGAAAAAAACAGATTTTATCGTTCAAAAAAACGGAATTTTGCAAGAATGATGTCATATCCTCAACTCCGCCTTAAACCTGGCAAAGAAAAATCACTTGACCGTTGGCACCCATGGGTATTTAGCGGTGCCTTGGCACAAGACATTAAGCATACTCCTGAAGGCAGTTTGGTTGAAGTGGCAGACATCAATGGGCAATTCAAAGGCATTGGGTATGTTCAACATGGTAGCATTGCTGTTAGAATCATCAGTTTTAAACCTTGTGTTATAGACACCGATTTTTGGATCAAATGCATTCAAGACAGTTGGCAATTGAGAATAAGCTTAGGCATTATCAACCCTTTAACCAATTGCTACAGATTAATGCATGGCGAAGGCGATGGCATACCTGGTTTAGTCATAGACATTTACAACAAATCTGCTGTGATACAATGCCACAGCAGCGGATTGTTTCAACACATTCAAGCCATTGCGAGTGCTCTACAAGCCGTATTCAAAACTGGGCTTGAAACCATATACAACAAGAGCGCGGAAGCTTCTCACAGCAAGCACGGAGAAATGCAAAATGGCTTGTTATATGGCCAACAAACAGATGATATTGTATTAGAAAATGGCTTGCAATTTCATGTCAATTGGGCCAGTGGTCAAAAAACAGGTTTCTTTTTAGACCAGCGCGACAACAGAGCATTATTGGGGCATTACGCCAAAGACAAAACGGTTTTAAACACCTTTGCTTATACTGGCGGATTTTCTGTTTATGCGTTAATGAACCAAGCTAAACTTGTTGATTCAGTGGATGTTTCTAAAAATGCCATTGACTTATTGAACCGCAACATGGCCTTAAACAATTCAGCAGCTGCAAATTATGAAAGCTACGCTGAAGACACCTTTCAGTTTTTTAAAAGCCAGGAAAAGCAATACGATATTGTGATCTTAGACCCCCCTGCTTTTGCTAAAAACATTGGCGCAAGACACAATGCCCTCATGGGTTATAAACGTTTGAATATTGAAGGCTTAAAGAAAGTCAAACCTGGTGGCATGTTGTTTACCTTTAGTTGTTCTCAGGTGGTGGACTCAGCGCATTTTAATCAGATCATTTATTCGGCAGGCATAGAATCGAATCGCAAAATCAAAATCATTCACAGATTGAGCCAAGGCGCTGACCATCCGGTAAATTTATTCCACCCAGAAGGCGAATATTTAAAAGGCTTGGTGCTGTGGGTTGAATAAGCACAACAACTGAATAAAACTTGTTGATACCTGCACTATTTTAAGCTAAAAGAAACGCTTAAATTTGTGCTCATAATGGAAGCGACTTTAGAACAAGCCAAACAGCTCGGGCTTTTACCTGAGGAATTCGAAAAAATTAAAACCATATTGGGTCGTACCCCAAACTTCACGGAATTGAGCATATACTCAGTAATGTGGAGTGAGCACTGCTCTTATAAAAACTCTATTACCTGGTTAAAAACTTTGCCTAAAGAAGGTCCAGCTATGTTAGCTAAAGCAGGTGAAGAAAATGCTGGTTTAGTAGATATTGGCGACGGTTTAGCTTGTTGCTTTAAAATTGAATCACACAACCACCCTTCTGCAATTGAGCCCTATCAAGGTGCTGCAACTGGGGTTGGTGGCATTAACAGGGATATTTTTTCAATGGGTGCAAGACCTATTGCTCAATTAAACTCTTTGCGTTTTGGCAACATTGACACTGCTAGAACCAAATGGTTACTAAAAGGCGTTACTAAAGGTATTGGAGATTACGGCAATGCATTCGGTATACCAACCGTTGGTGGTGAGGTGTATTTTGACGACTGTTATGAAACCAACATATTGGTGAACGCCATGAGTGTTGGTATCGCTAAAGTGGGCAAAACCATTTCAGCTATCGCTGAAGGCATTGGCAACCCTGTCTATATTTTTGGTGCTTCTACTGGTAAGGACGGTATTCATGGCGCTGCATTTGCAAGTAAAGACATTTCAGAAGACAGCATAAACGATTTGCCGAGTGTTCAAGTTGGGGATCCATTCTGGGAAAAACTCATTTTGGAAGCCAGCATGGAACTCATTGAAACTGGAGCTGTGGTTGGCATGCAAGACATGGGTGCAGCTGGTATTACATGTAGCACCAGTGAAATGGCCGCTAAAAGCAAAACCGGCATGCGCATTCAATTAGATAAAGTACCAATGCGTCAAGACAATATGAAGGGTTGGGAAATCTTATTATCAGAGAGCCAAGAACGCATGTTGGTGATTTTGAATAAAGGGGAAGAGCATTTGGCCGAAGAGATTTTCAAGAAATGGGAATTAACCTATGCTCAAATTGGTGAAGTAACCGATAGCGGCAGAGTGCAATACTACATGAATGAAGTATTAGAAGCCGACATTCCTGCAGAAAGTTTAGTTTTGGGCGGAGGTGCGCCTATCTACAAACGCGAATGGTCTGAACCTAAATACTTTGCTGATATTGCTGCATTTAACATTGATCAAATCAGCGTACCTGAAGACCTTAAAGCAGTTGCTCATCACTTAATGGCTGAGCCTAATATCGCTTCAAAACGCTGGGTATTTAACCAATATGACAGCATGGTGGGCACGGTGAATCAAAGCACCAATAAAGCCAGTGATGCCGCCGTTGTTAAAGTTAAAGGCAGCAATAAATCATTAGCACTATCAGTGGATTGCAATAGCCGTTATGTATACGCCAACCCAGAACAAGGTTGCGCCATTGCAGTAGCTGAAGCGGCTAGAAATATTGTTTGCACAGGTGGCAAACCGAGTGCCATTACCAATTGTCTAAACTTTGGCAATCCTTATGATAAAGAAGTGTATTACCAATTCAAACACAGTATTGATGGCATGGGTAAAGCTTGTTTAACTTTCGGCACACCCGTAACAGGTGGCAATGTGAGTTTCTACAACCAAAGCACTGATGGCACAGCGGTATTCCCTACTCCAACTATTGGCATGGTGGGCATTATTGAACAACCTGAACACCAAATGGGTTCTGCATTTAAATCAGAAGGTGATATCATTTGCTTAGTTGGTAAATCTCAAAACGATATTGGCAGCAGTCAATATTTGGCTAAATACCATGGTGTAAAATATTCTCCTGCCCCTTACCTCAACTTAACTGAAGAGAAGGCTATGCACGATGCCTTATACACTGCTATTACCGAACAAATGATAGAGTCTGCTCACGATATCAGCGAAGGTGGTTTATTCGTTTGCTTAGCTGAGTCTGCCATGCAAGGCAATATCGGTTTTGACATCTGCACGGATGCCCATTTCAGAAAAGATGCATGGTTATTTGGCGAAGCTCAAGGACGTGTTGTAGTGAGCGTTAAACCAGCTCAAAAAGAGCAGTTAATGAACCACTTCAAACAACAAGGCATTGATTGCTTGCATATTGGAACCGTTAAAGGTCAAAACATGCATGTAGATGCAGTAGATTTCGGCAGCATCAATAGCATTGCAGATATCTACAACAATGCCATTGCCAAAAAATTAGCTTAAAGCTTTTTAGCCTCGTTCCACCATTTGTCCATTTGAGGCAAACCTACTGATTTAAGCTCAATTTGAGCGGCTTCGGCTTTAGATTCTATGTACTCAAAACGCGTTTTGAATTTTTGATTGGTCTTCTCTAAAGCATCATCCGGATTAATCTGTTCAAAACGTGCATAGTTGACTAAAGAAAACAATAAATCCCCAAATTCTGCCTCGCGTTCGATTGGGGTATTGGCTGATTTAAATTCTTGCAATTCTTCTTCAACCTTGGCCCATACTTGAGCTTTGTTGTCCCAATCAAAACCGACCTGTGCAGCTTTATCTTGCATGCGCATGGCTTTCACCAAAGAGGGCATTGACACAGGCACACCGCTCAAAACCGAACGTTTTTGATCTTTACCCTTTTCTGCCAATTTGATTTGTTCCCAATTGCGCTTCACTTCATTGGCGTCTTCAACATTCACTTCCCCATAAATATGTGGATGTCTGCGGATCAATTTCTCACACAATTGATTGATCACAGATGTGATATCAAAATCACCTGTTTCTGAACCAATCTTGGCATAAAAAACGATGTGCAAGAGTATATCACCTAATTCTTTCTTTATTTCCTCTGTTTGATTTTGCAAAATGGCATCGCTTAATTCATAAGTCTCTTCAATGGTTAAATGCCTTAAAGACGACATAGTCTGTTCTTTATCCCAAGGGCATTTGGCTCTTAAGTCATCCATGATGTCTAATAAGCGTTTAAAAGCCACTAGTCTTTGATCGTTTTGCATACCACAAAAATAGCAGTTTACAGGTGGTTTTTAGCAGCAGTATGTCTTAACAAATAAGGGAAAACTTTTACAAACATGCCGAATTAAAGCCTTATATTCGTAACAATTAAAAAGCCCATTTTCCGTTAACTAGCTACATGAAACGAACTGCTTTATTGTTGATGATTTTGACTTGGATTGCTAATCTGCAAGCCAACACTTATGATTCAACCTATATCAAAGACCCTTATTTTCAAAAACTATTAAAGACCAATTCTCAGGTCCCGATATTTTACAATGAACAAGTCCGAAAACAGATTGGCAATTATTTAAAAAACCTCAACAACAGCACCTCAATACTGATAGGCAAAACACAGTATTACCAACAATTATACGGCGCCTATTTTGACCAAGCTGGTATCCCTAAACAATTGTTTTTGGCTTCTGCGGCTTTCTGCAATTCAGATCCATTGTTTGTTGATCCAGATGGCGGAAGCGGCATGTGGTCTATGAGTTATGCCATTGCCAAAAAGTACAAACTGAACTCCAATAGTTATGTTGATATGCGCCGCAATCCAGACAAAAGCAGTAAAGTAGCGGCTAATTACTTCAAGGACCTTCAATTAATTTATCAAGATTGGTTAAAAACCCTCGTGGCATTTAAGACTGGCCCCATCAACATGAACATGGCCATTCATCGCGCCAACAACAATTTAGACTATGCGGTAGTGCATAACCAGCTCAGTCCAGAGTATCAGAATGCAGCGGTTAACTATATGGCCTTTTGGTATATCTGGAACTTCCACAGCGACCACAGAATATTGCCTATTAAGTATAGATTACCTGAAACGGATACCGTTCATGTTGAAAGAGAAATTGGCTTGAATGCAATTGCTTTTAATTTAAATCTGTCAGAGGAACTTGTTCAATTGTGCAATCCAGAGTTAAGACTTGGCATTGCCCCTGTTAGCTACAACGAAACAGGTCTAAAGCTCCCTAAAGATAAAATCATTGAGTACCGCAATTTACGAGCAGTCTTATTCCCTGCCCCTGTTAGCACTTTGGATTCTAGCATCAGTGATTCTCTCATATTAGACAACAGTCTAATCATCCCTAAACCGCCGGTAATCAAAGATTCCCTAAACATTGAAACCAGAGAAGACGACGATGAAGAAGACAAACCTAATCCTGTTCGCGAAAGCAAAACCACAACCATAACCTATGTGGTTAAAAAGGGCGATGGCTTGCTTTTAATTGCAGACTTGTTTGATTGCAGAGTCAGTGATATCCGCAAATGGAATGGGATGAAAAGGGACCATATTTTTAAAGGTCAAAAATTGAAGATTAAAGTTCCAAAATCCAAAGTGACTCAATACAAAAAGATCAATAGCATGACTTTGGCACAAAAGAAAAAATTGGCTAAACGCAGCTGATGAAAGCCCTCACTAAACCTAGCACAAAATCAATACTTGCAAGCTTACCAGGTTTGTTGGTGTATTTGTTGTGTTGGTATTGGGGCAGTGCAATAGAACCCGCTCAAGGCAGCTTTTATGGCTCTATAGGCATAGCCGCTTTACTGATCAATTTATGGATAGTTGAGCCCATTCCGATTTGGCTATCATCCTTATTGCCCATTGGCTTAATGCCTTTGCATGGCATTTTAGATTTCACAAGCATTTACAAAGCCTATCTAAACCATACCATTCTATTGTTTTTTGGCGGTTTTTTATTGGCCTACAGTGTTGAAAAATGGGATTTACACAAGCGCATTGCTTTTAAATTATTGTCTTTAACTGGAGACAACCCCAAGGGCATTATTTGGGGCATGATGTTGAGTACTTGCCTAATTAGTATGTGGATTAGCAATACTGCTACCGCCATTATGATGTTACCCGTGGCGATTTCAATTGTTAATACCATTCAAGACAAAAACAACCCCAGCAACAAAGCCTTTTTTGCCTGTTTGATTTTAGGCATTGCCTATGGGGCTAATATTGGCGGTATTGCTACCATTATCGGCACCCCGCCCAACATTGTTTACAAGGGTTTATCCGAACTGTTATTGAATGCGCCTATAAGCTTTTTCAAATGGATGGTATTGGGGATTCCATTAAGTCTTTTGATGCTATGGTTAAGTTACCAATTCATGGCCAATGTTTTCTTTAAAGTCAAGATGCACAGCCTACCAGAAGTTGCCGCTTTACTTGACAAACAATCCAGTCAGATTGGCAAAATGGGTAAAGCTGAAAAACGCACTTTAATCCTATTTTCATTGGCTATATTTTTTTGGGTATTTGGGCAATTGATCAACGATTGGCTTAAAGCTCAAAACATAACGTTTAAAATTGAAGAATACAGTGTGGCTATTGTATTTGGTTTACTCCTATTCTTTATGCCATCTGGGCAAGCAAATAAGCGTCAATTATTAGTAGTATCAGATTTAAAACACATCAGTTGGGAAATCTTATTGTTATTTGGAGGTGGCATGTGCATGGCCAAAGGGCTAGAAACTACTGGCGCCATTCATGCTGCAGGCAAATGGATTCAAACCTCACAAAACGGGCAATACGAATGGTTATTGTTATTGATCATTGCTTCAGCCGTCTTTTTCACTGAACTCATGAGCAATGTGGCCCTAGCGCAAATTTATATCCCTGTTGTGTTTGGCATCTCACAATCTATAGGATTAGACAACCCGCACATCATGGGCATTACCACCACTATAGCTTGTAGCTTTGCATTCATGTTCCCGATCAGCACTCCGCCCAATGCCGTGGTTTATAGCTCTAGGAAAATTCAATTGAAAGACATGGCCATTGTGGGCCTATGTTTAAACATCGTTGGCGTAATTGTATTATGGTTGGTAGGATTATTCATATTGCCTTATTTATCCTAATAACCTTAACAGCGTGCAACAATGGCAACGACTACAAAGCCTATTGTTCCGCTATTGAACAAGAACGTGCCAGCAAAAATACCAGTATGATAAAAGAGGGTATTTTACCAGAAGATGCCTACAATGGCTTTAAAGGCTTGCACTATTTTAACATTGATACACATTACAGGGTTAGAGCCAAAGTAAAACCCATACAGGGCAACATGGTAGAGTTGTATACCAACAGCGAAGAAAAAGCCATTTATTACGCTTTATTTGAATTGAGTTTTACCCTTAAAGATTCTAACTGTAACCTAACTGCCTATTCTAAAACACCTTTGCATCCCAAACAACTGTTTATCCCTTTTAAGGATCTGAGCAACCAAAACAGCACCTATGGAGCTGGGCGCTATATTGATATTAATTATCATGAAGAAACGACATTAGTTTTAGATTTTAATTTGGCTTACAATCCTTATTGTCATTACAATTCTAGTTATATTTGTCCTGTAGTTCCTTTCAACAACCATTTAAAACTTCATATTTATGCTGGCGAAAAACGTTTACACCAATAAGTTTTATTGTCTTTTAATGCTAATGGTATTAAGCATGGGCTCAGCCTTTGCTAACAATAAGAGCTATTTGATGATTTCATTCAAAGACAACAAGCATATGGTGGTTGAATCCTTCAGTAAATTTAAGTTCAAAGACCAAAGCCAAAACATACACCAAGGTCGTTTTATGTTTTTAAATGATTCAGTATTTTATGCTGTGAATTCATTCAATGAGCGCTCAGGGGAATACATGCCTATTAACAGTATTCAAGAAGTATACTCTGGCAATCAAAAATTTTGGGGATTCAGACGCATTTCTGCACTTGGTGCAGTAGCCATTACCATGTTCATTCCAGGTGGTTTTTATTTCTTAGTCATTCGAGAAATCTTTAGAAAATCAGAAATCAAAAAGCGTCCAGGGCAAAACGGCTGGATCAATAAAAAAGACTTCAGCCTTAAGGTATATACCAACAGCAGCAACTAACGCTGTTTGGGAAACTCAATTACATTAAAGACATCCTTTAATGACGCATACGTGTCAAAATCTTTAGCTTTAATAAAGGCTTTGTTCACCCATACCACTTCAGTAATACCCTCCTCAATTTGAGGCTGAACCGATGCATCGCCCCATGCTATCATTTTAAACCAGACTGTTTTTTTGAGTATCCATCTGCCTTTTAACAAATAGGCATGATAGGTGGTAGCTAATTTATTGGATAGGCCTAAGAAGTTTAAACCGCATTCTTCGTGCACTTCCCTTAAGGCCGCTAACTTAAAATCTTCTCCTAGATCTAATTTCCCTTTAGGCAAATCCCACTTACCAAGGCGTTTAATCAATAATAATTCTCCTTGCTCATTGAACACTACCCCGCCAGCAGCTTTAATGGTTTTGAATTGTTTTTTGATAAACGCAAAGGTAGAAGAAGGCTTTACACAAGGCACCACAAGTTGATTAGGCCCTTGGTATACGCCAGATGTGATCTGTTGAATCAATGCCATTAAATCTGTTGATTGGACCGTTTTAAAGTCTGAACTGTTAAAAAGATGAGCATTATTGGTCAATACAATCTGACACTCATTGATAAATATCTTATAATTTTGTTGAGCCATGGTAGCAAAAGAAATTAGTTCAAAAATAGCACAATATTTATTGGAATGCGAAGCCGTTAAGTTGAATGTCGATAATCCATTTACTTGGACTTCAGGCATGCGCTCTCCTGTTTATTGCGATAACCGCGTAACCCTCTCATACCCTATCACCAGACAATTCATCACTAAAAGCTTATGCGATGCCATTCAAGCAACCTTTAAAGGTGCTGAAGCAATAGTTGGTGTAGCCACAGCTGGTATTCCGCAAGGGGCTTTAATAGCAGAGGTTTTGAACTTACCCTTTGCCTATGTTAGACCTGAACCAAAGAAACACGGTCTTAAAAACAGCATTGAAGGCAAACTTACCTCGGGCTGCAAAGTGGTGGTCGTTGAAGATTTAATTAGCACAGGCAAAAGCAGTTTAAAAGCGGTTGAAGACCTCAGAGAAAACGGCATAGAAGTTTTAGGATTGGTAAGCATTTTTAATTATGGCTTCCCTGAAACGGCTGTTAAATTTGCCGCTGCCAATTGCCCTTATTTATCATTGTGCGAATTCAACACTTTGGCAGAACAAGCTGCTAGTATCAACTACATCAGTGAGCAGGCTAAAGCAGATATCGCAGAATGGAGTAAAAATCCACAAGCTTGGAGCGACGCCCATCAAGCTTAATTATTTTCCACCAATATAGCCTTTCATGATCCCTCTGTCAGATTCTTTAATGAATGACAAGATTTCATCGCGCTCTGGTGTTGCAGGCATATTGGCCTCAATGTGAGCGATGGCTTTATTGTTATTGTAACCCCTTACGTATAAGGTTCTGTAGATTTCTTGTATCTCTGAAATTTTTTCAGGTGTGAATTGACGACGTCTTAACCCGATAGAGTTGACGCCCTCATAAGACAGCGGCTCTCTTGCGGCTTTAGTATATGGCGGTACATCTTTTCTGACCAATGAACCACCGCTGATCATGCAGTGTCTGCCGATATGAACGAATTGGTGTACCAATGTGGCACCACCTAATATAGCGTGCTCTCCAACTACTACGTGACCGGCTACTTGAGTGCTATTGGCCAAGATCACATTGTCGCCAATGATGCAATCATGTGCAATGTGGCTGTAGGCCATGATCAAGCAGTTTTTACCAACACTGGTTTGACCGCGGTCTTTAGTCCCTCTGTTAATGGTTACACATTCTCTTATCGTCGTATTGTCGCCAATAACGGTTAATGACTCTTCGCCATCAAACTTTAAATCTTGTGGTATAGCTGAAATGACAGCACCTGGAAAAATTTTAACATTTTTACCAATGCGCGCACCTTCAAATATGGTTGCACCTGAACCTATCCAACTGCCTTCTCCAATCTCAACATTTTTATGAATGGTCACAAATGGGTCAATCACAACATTTTCTGCCACTTTCGATTGGGGATGCACGTATGCTAATGGTTGAATCATGATACTGTTTATGTTTAAAACAAAAAAATGAGCGTTACCCCCTAATTATTTAATTTTTATTATTTGAGCCATCATTTCCGCTTCACTAACCAATTTCTCACCAACATAACAACGACCTTTCATCAAGCAAATGCCTCTACGAATTGGTTCTAATAATTCCAATTTCATCACTAAAGTATCTCCTGGCACAACCTTGTCTTTAAATTTAGCATTGTCAATTTTCATGAAAAGTGTCGTATAATTCTCAGGATTTTCAACTTCACTTAAAATGAGTACACCACCGGCTTGAGCCATGGCTTCAAGCTGCAATACACCCGGGAATATTGGATCACCAGGGAAATGGCCATTAAAAAAGTATTGATCACCCGTTACATTCTTAACCGCCAAAATTTGAGTCGGGGTTTTTTCAATGACTTTATCTACCAATAAGAATGGGTGCTTATGAGGCAAAAACCTTGAAATATCTTTGTAATCGTATATAGGCTTTTTATTTGGGTCGTATACTGGCGCATCTGATTGCGCCTTTTTCTTATTTAATTTGATCAAGGCCTTGATCTTTTTAGCAAAGGCTACGTTTGAGGCATGCCCTGGTCTGGCGGCCATGATTTGCGCTTTAATTGGCATACCAATCAAGGCTAAATCGCCCAATAAATCTAATAATTTATGCCTTGCTGGTTCATTCTGAAAACGCAATTCTAAATTGTTTAAAATGCCTTCTTTTCTCACCTCAACTTTTGGTTGATTGAACACTTTAGCTAAACGTTCCATCTCTCCATCTTCCACTACTTTATCGACTATCACTATGGCATTGTTTAAATCGCCTCCTTTAATGAGGTTATTGGCCAACATGATTTCTAATTCATGTAAAAAACAAAAGGTTCTGCAGCTGGCAATTTGAGATTCAAATTCGTTCAAATTGGTAATGGTAGCGTGCTGGCTACCCAATACAGGACTATTGTAATCAACCATCACCGTCGCGCGGTAATCGTCTAGTGGCATGGCCACCATTTCTATACTGTTTTTAGGGTCATTGAAATGCACATTGTAAGGAATAGAAAAGTAGTCTCTCTCTGCTTCTAATTCTACTGTACCAACTTGCTTTAACAACTCCACAAACGGCATTGAACTCCCATCCATAATGGGCATTTCAGGACCATCTATCTGCAACAATACGTTGTCAATTTCTAAGCCTACAAGCGCTGCTAATGCGTGCTCAACAGTGCTCACTCTTGCCCCATTTTTTTCTAATGTAGTACCTCTTGAAGTATCTACTACCAACTCGCAATCCGCTTCGATGATGGGTTGGCCTTCCAAATCTATTCTTTGAAATTTATACCAATGATTAGCCGCAGCTGGCAAAAAGGTTAAATTGACTTTAGCGCCAGTATGCAATCCTACACCAGATATGGTGACAGCTTGTTTGATGGTGGTTTGTTTCATTATTGAGTTAAATCTTTAATACGTTGTTCTAATGCTTGTATGCGTTTTTCTAAGTTAGGTAAATTGCGTAAAACCACTTGTGTTTTAAACGCTTCTTTAATGGGTTGAGCTGGGCTGCCCATAAACTGTTGATTGGGTTCCTTAATGCTTTTAGGGATACCACTTTGTCCGCCAATTTGAGTGCCATCTGCAATGCTTATATGCCCTACTATTCCTACTTGGGCGCCAATTACACAATGCTTACCAACCTTAGTACTACCTGCCACCCCACTTAAACCGGCTATGACTGTATGTTCGCCAATTTCAGCGTTGTGTGCAATTTGCACCATGTTGTCAAGTTTTACACCTTTTCGTAATATAGTTGAACCCATGGTGGCTCTGTCTAAACAACAATTAGCCCCGGTTTCAACATTGTCCTCGACAATCACATTCCCTATCTGAGGAATTTTAGCATAGGAGCCATCAGGCGTTGGCGCAAAACCAAATCCATCAGAGCCAATGGCCGTTCCCGAATGAAAAATACAATGATTCCCTACCACACATTCAGAATACAATTTCACCCCTGAATACATAATAGTACTTTGCCCCACTTGAGCGTTTCTGCCCACAAAAACATGAGCATATAACTGAGCAAAATCGCCCACCTTAGCATTGTCTTCAACCACAACATAAGGCCCAATATAAACGCCTTTACCAATGGTAGCAGATGCTGCAATAACAGCTGTAGGATGAATGCCTTCTCGGTTTTGATGCGGATTAAAATAGCTATCAAGCACCATGCAGAAACCGTAATAAGGCATGGCATGCCTAATAATACATGTCTTTACTGGTTTTGTTATGACTAAATCTTTTGATACAATCACCACTGAAGCATTGGTTTCATAGAGGTGATTTTCGTATTTAGGATTGGCTAAAAAAGTAACGTCACCGGCAAGTGCTGACTCAATTTTACCAGCTGCTTGAACCAGAGTGTTGCCATCACCTTCAAGTTGTCCGTGAATCAATTGGGCAATTTCAGAAGCGCTTATTTGCATAGCTTATTGTTGGGCGAAGATACTATTTAAGGATAAAAGCTTAAACAATATTTTTTAACCGTTTGGTTCAAAGCCTTCAAATTATAGTTGTCGCTGGCATCTGTTACATCAAGCACCTCGCCTGTTTTCATTAAAATGCGAATAGCAGTTTGCTTTTCAACTTTGTAGGCATTATTGGCCAAAGTGTTCATTGAAGCAAAATAAGGCGCATCTTGTTCAGACACCTTAAAACGCTTTTGTGCCAAGTCTTGAACTGCCTCAATCTCCTTAGCTGTGAATGGCTTATTGGCAATTTTAACCTTGGGCAAATGACGGTTAATTAATGCTTGTGACAATTTAGACAAGACTTTATCTGAGGCAGTTTGCCATTGTTTGATAGCAGACAACACATCTGCATCGTCCAAAGCCACAAACTGCTCCAAGACTTCTGCTTGTGTTAAAAAGGCTTGTTTACTGACGGCTTTGTTTAAGAAAAATTGCAAGGCAGGAGACGCAGGAAGCGATTGCCCTTGACGCGATAATTCAGCAGCTCTTTTGATGATGTTGGTTAAGATCACATCAGTGGCCACAACCGTTTTATGTAAGTATACTTGCCAGTACATTAAGCGTCTAGCAATTATGAATTTTTCTATGCTGTAAATCCCTTTTTCTTCAATCACCAATTCATCGTCAACCACATTCAACATGTGGATGATGCGATCTGAACCAATGATTCCCTCACTCACACCAGTGTAAAAACTATCTCTGCCTAAATAATCCAAACGGTCCATATCCAATTGGCTTGAAATCAATTGGTGTAAAAAGGCTTTCTTGTATTGGTTGGTGAAAATTTGAATACACAAATCCAATTTACCCTTGAATAACTTGTTCAATTCTTGCATGAGCATGAGCGAAATGCTCTCATGAGGAACGGCTTGAATTAAGGCATGTTCCAATGAGTGGCTGTAGGGTCCATGACCAATATCGTGCAGTAAAATGGCGCAATGCAAGGCTTCGGTTTCTGCGTCACTGATTTTAACGCCTTTA
>JAURIG010000159.1 GCA_030832905.1 Bacteroidota bacterium | reverse complement strand
ACCACATAACTCATGCTGAAGGATTGGTCGTCTAAGTCTTCAATGCCCTTGTTGGTGTATACAGAGAGGTTGTCATACAAAAACAATTTGCTCAAGGTTTTTAGTTTGATCAATTCTTTTGGCACATCTGTAATGCGATCCACACTGATGCCTAAGATTTGCAGACTGGTTTGTTCTTTGATGTAGAGGCAAACTTGTTTTAAATCCTTAGGTAAAAACTCGCCTATAATATGCAGTTCTTTTAAGCTAGGTAAATACGCTAAGGCTTGCATGCCATCTGGTTTGCCATCAATGTATAAATAAACAGTTTCAAGATGTTTGAGCGCTCTTAAATACATCAGTTCATTGAGGTGCTCTTCATTGATTCTGATGTGAAGGGTTTCGATGTTACAGGTGGAGTCAAAACTTGAATCGGTGTAACGGCCTGAAAATTCAAGCAAATCCAATTCTTTGATGTAGGCAGCAATATCACCGGCTTTAAGTACTTTGCGCAAATCAGATTGATCAGCACTCTTAATTTTTAAGGCTTCAATAAAGGTGTATTGAGCAGCGTTTTGGACAAATTGATCAATGTCTTTTGAAGCATTCAATTGCAAATGATCGAATCGGTAGTTTTTAACGTCTTTAAGTGAGTAGTAGTCACTTGTTTGAGCGCATAGCGTAAGGCTAAAAAGCCATGTAAATGCAATTAAAATGCTTTGTTTGATCATGCCAGGCCTATGTAAGTAATTTTAACTTGGTACAATGAGTGGAATTGTTGTTTGAATGCCTCTACTGATTGCAAAGGTATTTTAATTTGTGCAGAAAAACACCTCGTGTCATCTAGAACGCTTACTTCTGCTTGAAATTGCCTGAGGGCTACAAATATGGTATTTTCTTGTCCGTATTCGCATTCAACCAAATAGGTTTCAAATATGGTTTTGGTTTGTATAGAACACGAAGCTAATACAGCTTTAGCAGATTCGCCATAAGCTTCTATGAGTCCAGGAACCCCTAAAAGTGTGCCGCCAAAATACCTAACGACTACTACCAAACAGTTGGTAAGTCCCTGGCTAATGATTTGCCTTAATATGGGCTTACCAGCAGAATTTGAAGGTTCTCCATCGTCATTGGCTCTGCTAGCTGACTGATCATAACCTAATACCCAGGCATAACAATGGTGGGTGGCATCTGCATAGGTTTGTTTCAGGGCTAATAATTTTTGTTTGATGTCTGTTTCGTTCTCAACTTTGTAAGCAAAGGCCAAAAACTTGCTGCCCTTCATTTTGAATAGGATTTGAGCGTCTTGTTCTATGCATTTATAAGTGGTTTGAAACAGCATTAATATACTAATATTTGATCCTCTTCTAGATCTAAAAGCCGTATAGGTTTGGCATGTATTTGTGGGCCTTTAAGGCCATGATTAAGTATACATTTTTTAGAGACTATTTTTCGAATCTCGTGGTATTGGCCGCTGTTGTAAAAACTATTTAGGAGCTTGGCTCCACCTTCAATTACCACACTATTTACACCATGAGCGAACAAGGTGCTTAACAAGTGTTCTGGTTCAGTATTGTCTACTTTTATCCATTCAATGAGTTGGTCAACTTTGTTGACAATTCCATTCAGAATAAACGTCTTTTGACTTTGGTCATAAATGTGCAAGTCTTTACCCTCTGATTTTAAGTCCCAATCTACCACAACTCTAATGGGTTGTTTGCCAACTACTAGTCTATTAGACAATCTTGGGTTGTCTTGCAAAAGCGTTTGAGTGCCCACTAAAAATGCATCTTCTTCAGACCGCCATTGGTGCAATTGTTCTAATGCCTTTGCACCACTAATGTATCTATGCGTGTCGTTGCCCATAAAGCCATCAGCAGATTCAGCCCATTTTAAAATGGTATAAGGCATTTGTTTGCTGTAAGCTTTGAAGAATCTGTTGTTAATGGCTTCTGCTTCGGTTTTTAAAACACCAAGACTTACCTCTATGCCGGCTGCTTGCAGTTGCGCAATACCTTTACCTGCTACTAATGGGTTAGGGTCAGTGCAGGCAACAACTACTTTTGCAAGCTTATTTTCGATGATTAAATTAGAACAGGGTGGTGTTTTGCCGAAATGTGCACAGGGTTCAAGGCTCACATACATGGTAGCTGAGCTTAAAAGCGCTTTGTTTTGAACCGAGGCTATGGCTTCAACTTCTGCATGAGGACCACCGTAAACCTTATGATAACCTCTACCGATGATCTCATCTTGATATACAATAACACAACCCACCATAGGATTGGGAGCTACTTGTTCTTTGCCTTTTAAAGCCAAAGCCAAGCATTCTTGCATGTATTTGCTATCTGAGTT
>JAURIG010000158.1:1427-2337 GCA_030832905.1 Bacteroidota bacterium | reverse complement strand
GGGCATAGTCCACAGAGAATGGCATTTGAAACTTTGGAGAATCAGGGAGTATTAGCCATGCCTTTGATTTGAGATGCAAAACGCCTGTAAAGGTTTTGTCAGCGTGCTGAAGGCATCTGATTACTTCGGCATGCATTTTCTTTTTACCCTGTTGAATCAATTCTGCCTCAACCACATCAAAAGGCAACAATGGTACTTTAGAATGGGTCACTATAAAATCTTCCTCGTAGCCCTCTACAGCCAAAAATATTCTGCCACTTTTATTGATATCAATTTTTCCTGTCAAAAGCGTTCTTGGCCTTGGTAAATAAAATTTATAAGGTCCTTTTTGTTCAATTCTACCGGCGCTGATCAAACTGTTCAATACCGGCAAAAGGTCATCTGCGTTTCTAGGCAAATCATCTATTTGCAAACGCACATAAATTTGTTTATGGTTTAAAATCTTCCCATAGTTTTCTTTAAAAACATTGATGATTTCTGATTCTAAACGCTGAGTACTTAATTTTTTTCTTGACATTAAATGTGTGACAACAATGACTGTGTGTAGGCAGACTGACTGTTTTTAATGAGGTCCGCAGTAAGACCTTGTTCCAGTAATTGTCCGTTTTGCAGGACCAACAGATAATCACTCATCCATGCAGCAACGGCCATAGAATGCGTAATCAGCAATAAACTCAATCCTTCCTCTACTTGCAATTGTTTGAGCAAGTTTAATATCTGAGCCTGAACAGACAAATCCAAAGCCGAGGTAGACTCATCGCAAATCAATAACTGCGGCCCAACTGCTAATGCTCTGGCTATGCAGATACGCTGTCTTTGTCCTCCAGAAAACGCATTAGGATATTTTTCTAAATCATTGGCTTGCAGACCAACTTTTTGCATCAATGATTGACTGTGAGTTATTCTGCCT
>JAURIG010000158.1:0-1419 GCA_030832905.1 Bacteroidota bacterium | reverse complement strand
CGCATTAGGATATTTTTCTAAATCATTGGCTTGCAGACCAACTTTTTGCATCAATGATTGACTGTGAGTTATTCTGCCTTGATGATCTAAATCTGGTCTGTGCTTAATAAGTACCTCATGAAACATGGTTTGAATTCTGTGCTTAGGATTCAATGCAGCAAAAGGATCTTGAAATATCATTTGCACCTGACTGCTCAATAATTGACCAGAACCAATTTGATAGCTTATTTGACCCTCCGTTGAGGCTTCTAATTGAACTAATAGTTTAGACAAGGTACTTTTGCCCGAACCTGATTCACCTATCAAAGCAGTACACCAACCCTTTTTGATATCAAAACTGATGTTATTGAGGGCTTTTACTGTGCCAATCTTACTTGTATACGTTTTCGACAAGGTGTCAATATGCAGTATGCTTTGTGCATCAGATGGAGGTGCATCAGCATAGGCCGATGTATTCAATTGAGCTTGCCCGTTGTCAATACTCACCAAATAATGACCTCTTCTGTCTGGGTTAGGCTTACATTGCAACAATGCCTTAGTATAGGCTTGTTGTGGATTGTTAATCAAGGTTTGAGTAGGACCTGTTTCAATGATTTGCCCTTTGTAAAAGACCGCAATGCGATCAGCGTATTTAGCTACTGCATCTAAATCATGAGAGATTAAAATGACAGACTTCCCTTTTTGCACACACAGCGTTTTGAGAAGCTTCAGAATCCCATCTTGAACATTGGCATCTAAAGCAGTTGTAGGTTCATCGGCAATAATGATATCAGGGTCACCGGCCAATGCCATGGCAATCATGACTCTTTGTCTCTGCCCTCCTGACAATTCAAAAGGATAAGAAGAGGCAACGCGCTCATGGTCATACAATTCAACTTCTTTTAACAAAGCTATGAGTTGCTCTTCAATAGCTTGGCTTCCTTTCACCCCAACTAATTTCAAATTTTCTCGGAGTTGTTGACCGCAGGTTTGAACGGGGTTCAAGGCTGTAAGTGGCTCCTGAAAAACATAAGCAAAATGTTTTAAGGCCAGCATTTTGCGCAATTCAGCAGTCATGGGGATGCAGTCATAAGATTGCCCATTGGCATCTGTGTATACAATCTGACCAGCAACCATTAAGGTTTTGGGCAACAGGCCACCAATAGCCAAACATGTCAAAGATTTTCCTGAACCAGACTCTCCCACTATACCCAAGAGTTCTTGGCTATTCAATTTAAAAGAGACTTGATTCAACAAGGAGGCTCCAGAGGCTTTGATGCTTAAATTGTCTACTGACAACATGCTTCAAAGTTAATGCCTATAAAGTGAATATCCTATTCTGGAATGGTTTGAATAAAGTCCAATAAATAGGCAGGAGATGGCAAAACTTCCATATTGTCTTGAAACTTTAAATCTTTGCGATTCACAATTTGAGCACCA
>JAURIG010000157.1 GCA_030832905.1 Bacteroidota bacterium | reverse complement strand
TATAAACACCATTGCAACAGCAGTGGGTGAAGAAGCTGGTACCATTGAAGAAGTGTACGAACCTTTCCTCATTCAAGAAGGGTATTTGATGCGCACTGCAAGAGGACGTGAAGCCACAGAATTGGCCTTTAAACACTTAGGCCGTATTCACTACAACAAAGGCCACGAACTGTTCTAAAGTTGTTGTAATACCAAATCAGTAGCGCCGCTGTGTTGCTGAATAAACTGCAAACATGCTAGACTCAATGCTGCTTGGCGTTTGTTGAACGTATTGCTTTGCAACAATGATTCAAAGGCTGCTGCATCCGGTATGCTGTGAGCCACTTGTGCTTCAATAGCCATTTGTGCTTCGCGGTATTTAGTGCAATGAGGACCAAATACTACTGGCACACCAAAGGTTAATGGCTCTAAAATATTATGCAATTGATTGCTATATCCGCCACCTATAAAAGCCAAATCAGCGTATTGGTAAGCATTGGCTAATTGCCCAATGGTATTGAGTACCAGTACTGATGATTTTACATTTGAATTGAAGTCTGTATACAATTGTACTTGATAGGGCTGCAATTGTTTTTGCAAGTTGTTGATGTGGTCTGCAGACACATCGTGGGGCGCTACAATACATACCCAACCTTTTGCTTGCAATTCAGACATTACAGACAATAAAATACTTTCTTCTTTTGGCCAACTGCTGCCCAAAATCAAACATGGTTTTTCTTGTACAAATTGAGCAATGCTAGAATTGGGTTCAGCCTTTTTTTGACTCATCAAAACGCGGTCGTATCTGGTATCGCCGCCAATACTTACTTGTTGGATGCCTTGTTGGATTAAGCAGTCTAAACTGCTTTGATCTTGTACCAAAATGTGTTTAACCTGCTGCAATTGTTTCAATATAAAACTGCCAAAAGCGCTGAACAAAAACTGTTGGGGTCTGAACACGGCAGACACCATAACGACATCTGTACCATTGCTGTGGCAAGCTTTCAAAAGGTTATACCACAATTCATATTTAACCAATACCAAAACATCGGCGTCGAGTGCTTTGACCATTTGATTCATGTTGCTTTGGGTGTCTATAGGTAAATACAATACAGCGTCTGCTAAAGGATACTGATGACGGTATTGATAACCCGAAGCTGAAAAAAATGTAATGACAATACTGTGCTGAGCATCTTGTGCTTTAAGGGCCTCAATCACTGGTACTATTTGTTCGAACTCTCCTAGACTGGCGCAATGAAACCAATAGCGTTTGCTTGTTTTTTTAGGTAATGTTATCGGAGTACCTTGGCTTCTAACTTTAAAAAAATGCCTGGTTTTTTGGTGAGGCACAATGTAGGCCAACACAGGTGCAAGCCATTGAACAAAGCCCATTAAGCATTGGTAAATGATAGACATCATCAATTAAAAAAATGATCTTGTTCTGTTTTTTTCTTACCGGTTTCTCTGCCATTTATCGTCACCATAATACCGAGTTTTAAACCAAGTAGAATATCGGTTCTATGGGTATTGTCTGCAGTGCGAGTATCGTAGTTAAAGGCCCTTCTGTTTTGGGTCATGCCTTGTAAGTATTCTATGCCACCCACCAAATTAACCTTGCCTTTGGTGTCAAGTAATTGATACCCTAAAAACCCTCTTAACAAAAGGCCATTGGTCAAACGGTCATACCCTTTATAATTGCCATTATCCAATTGAGGTAATACGGTTTTTTGGTAGGTGAATTTGATGCGGTGTTCTATAAAGCCTAAGCCCGCTGTCATGAGTATTCCTGATTGCTGATTGAAAGGGCCCATGGGTATGATTTTACCAATATCAAGATGCCACAAATAACCTCGTTCGTACAATCTTATTTCTGCATATGTGCCAGTGTTGTCAAGCAATAAGCCGCTACTACCCATCATTGAATCGAGTATGCCGTTTTCATTCACGTTACCCGAAAACAAAGCATTGATACCTGCTTGAACTTGCCAGTTATTGGCAAATTTATACCCGGCAGAAAAACCAACTGTATTGCTATTGCCAAAACGTTTGCTCAACAAGCCAATTGGGGTGTGTCTGCCATAGTTCATGCATAACATAATGAGGTTTCTCTGCTTAGGCATATTGCGTCCTACAACCATAGTTGGTTGACTGGCTGGCAAAGGCAAATTGGCCAATGCGACTGTGGCTATGCAACAAAAAACAAAAGTAAAAAGGCGTTTAAACACAAAGCAAATATAAGGTAAAACCCAATCAATTATGACACCAATTCACCATTGATTTCTAAGGTGTAATGAATGCGAGTTTGCGGTTGCAATGCCATTGATACCGAACAATATTTATTGAAAGACAGTTCTGCTGCTTTGAGGGCTTTATCAGCCGCTATATTACCTTT
>JAURIG010000156.1 GCA_030832905.1 Bacteroidota bacterium | reverse complement strand
ATTGATTGTGGTTGATATTGCGCCCAAAGTTTATGCACCAGGTCATAAAACCTATTTTGAAGCCTTCAAATCCATTAATTGGTCTTTGTTAGACACAAGAAAAGCGATTGATGAGGCTTTAACGAGCTATGAATCCAATATGGGCGTCCGTTTGTTTTTAGCCAAGAACATAGACCGCTCCAGTTCAGGTGGGTTTGAAATTAAATGCAATATTTCCGCTATCGAAAAAGCGTATGAACACATTATAGGATCCTTTGATTTGAATGGCCAATACAATGGACCTAGTCTGTTTTTATGTGGGGCCAATTCTAAGTACTTGAATGAATCTGATAAGCCTAACATTAAAGCTCATTTTAGTGCCGCTCAATTTGACTATGTAAGCCATGCAGGCCATTGGGTACATGCAGATAATCCGGCAGAGTTTCTGCAAAAACTAAATCAATTTTTAGGGTAAAAAGCTGACACAAAACGATTGGCTACTTGCTGCAAATTAATTTGCTCTTGAATGATTTTCAATGACGCTATACCCATGCTGTCTGTATCACTTTGACACATGGCTTGAATGGCTTGAGCTAAACTGCTTTGATCCCCATCTTTAAAATACATGCCATTAATGCCTTGGTAGACTAAATGTTTTTCTGTGCCATCGGCTACAGAACAGATAATTGGCAAGCTGTGTGCCATGGCTTCATTGATGGATAAACCGCCCATCCCTGCTAAGATATATATGCCTGAAGACAAAAAGCATTTACTGAGCTCCTCTCCTTCATAAATAGCCCCTTTAAAGTGCACATAGTCTGAACAGGCTAAATCTTTAACCAATGTTTGCAAGGCTGCTAACTCTGGTCCATTGCCAATAATATCAAGCTCTATATCAGGAATACTAGATCTTAATTGCACCACAACACGAATCAACACATCGACCTTTTTCCAGGCTACCAAACGACCAACATGTAATAATTTATGAGGCTGTTTAATCGGCAAGTCTCCTTTGGCTTTTAGGCTAGCAATGCTAGCAAATATGGCCTCTGTATCTGGTGAATTATAAGTGACTGTGATTTTTTCTTTAGCTATACCGTAAGAAGATAGAATATCAACGCCTTGTTCTGTGTATACTAAGGCCTGATCAACCACATGGGAATACAATTGCTTTCTAACCCATTTATGAGCTTTGAACAACCAAGGACTTTTGAATAGTTTTTCTGTTTTTTGAGCCTCCACACAACGGTCTGAAAACGCTTGCAAGGTGTCTTGGTAATACGGCACTGTGAATGGAATTTCACGTGCATAAATGCGGCATGACAACCTTTTAATTTTGGCGCTTAAAAACGGATTGAAAACCAAAGCTAAAAAATAAGGCCAACCCAAAACCAAGGCATTGATGTTTTCTTGTTTTAAAACCTGGTAAAACCCTTTAAAAAAAGGCTTGCCGTACCAGGCTTTATAGGACTCTAAAAACACTGTTCTAAATTGAGCCCCTTCGAAGGTTTCGTGTACACCATCTCCTATACTTGCACCCTTGCTTTTTGGTACAATAGCCAACACCTCAACACCCATAGATTGAATGGTATTAAGGAGTTTGACCACATAGTGAGGCATTCCGCCAAAAACAAAAGCAACTTTCACTAGGTCAAAGTTAAGGGATTCTTCAAGAAAGCAAAAACAAAAGGAGAAGTCGGTCCAATCTCATATATTTGCAATGCTATACGTCATGGGGTATTGGAAAAACATATTGCCTAAAGGGCTTTTCAACTGGTTAGAAACAACAAGGAAAAACACCATCGGGAAACCACAACTTACATATTCTGGTGAGGGCGAAGACCTTATCCTTGAAAGACTGGTAAAACACCTATCAAAGGGCACTTATGTGGACATTGGCTGCTACCACCCAAAGGTAGGCTCTAACACCTACAAATTATTTAAACGCGGATGGCAAGGGATTAACATTGATCCCAATCCCAATACAATTGAACTTTTTAACCGATACAGACCGCATGACACCAACTTAAATATTGGCATTTCAAAAAGCAATCAAGTATTGAGCTATTATGAATTTTCTGAATCTGCGGTAAGTACTTTTTCAGAACAATTTTACAAATTACGCTTAGAGCAAGGTGCTGAATTTATAGGCAAAAAAGACATCAGCACAACCACTCTTGAAGCCGTGTTTGATCAATACCTAAACGGCAAAACTATAGATGTACTTGACATTGATACCGAAGGTACAGATGTTGAAGTTTTGATGTCAAACAATTGGGAGAAATACCGTCCTACAGTGATTTTAGTAGAAGACCAAGAAGAACACATCAACAACTTTAACGACTTACCTACTTATCAATATTTACACCCTAAGGGTTATCAATTAATTGCCAAAACCATTTCAACAGCTATTTACCTATTAAAATCGGAATAATG
>JAURIG010000155.1 GCA_030832905.1 Bacteroidota bacterium | reverse complement strand
ACTATTTTCACGAATTAAAAAGGATTTAGCATTGTCAGAAAAAATTTATTTAATCGAAGACGTCCACCCCATTGAAATATATGGTCCTAACAACCAATTTTTGGACAAAATAAAATTGATGTTTCCTAAATTAAGACTGATTGCCAGAGGCAATGAGGTTAAAGTGGTTGGCGAAACAGCAGATATTGAAGCGTTTTTAATTCAGTTTGCACAACTTCAAACCCTCATTGAAAAGGGGAGAGAATTGAATGATTCATTACTCCGTGAAGTTTTTGCGACTGAAGCTCAAATTTATCCCATGCCAGACCTTATGCCTGAAGGGGATAAACACATCATTTTATATGGTAATTCAGGTAAACCCATCAAAGCAAGAACGGCCAATCAAATCAAATTGGTAAAAGAAATAGCTAATAATGATATTGTCTTCGCTTTGGGCCCTGCTGGAACAGGTAAAACATACACGGCAGTAGCAGTGGCTGTAAAAGCTTTGAAAAACAAGGAAATTAAACGCATTATATTGACTAGGCCAGCTGTTGAAGCTGGAGAAAGTTTAGGCTTTCTGCCTGGCGATTTAAAAGAAAAAATTGATCCTTATTTACGCCCCCTTTATGATGCGCTGGATGATATGATACCACCAGACAAGCTCAAATTGTATTTAGATAATAGAACCATTGAGGTGGCGCCGCTTGCCTTTATGCGTGGAAGAACACTGGATAATTGTTTTGTGATTTTAGATGAAGCTCAAAACACCACAGATCTTCAAATCAAAATGTTTTTAACCAGAATGGGCCCATCTGCCAAAGTCATTATTACAGGCGATTTAAGTCAAGTAGATTTGCCTGCGAAACAGACTTCAGGCCTTATGAAAGCGACTAAGATTTTAAGCAAAATCAAGGGGATTGAGATCGTTGCATTAAATGTTGATGATGTCGTGAGACACCGTTTGGTGAAAGAGATCATAAAGGCCTACGAGGCTTGATTTTCAGTCGGTTACGACAATATTGAGGGGCTTGATTAATGCCTGGTCAGTCTGTTTATAAGTCAACTCTGATTCCTTAAAATCAGCGTGTATTTTTGTACATTAATCTATTGTTGTTATGAGCTCAGATTTGAAAATAGAAAAAGGCTTAATGGCCACCAATTATTTCATCAAAGACCAAACCGCTTTTTACAGAGGTAAAGTAAGAGATGTATATACCATCAAACAAGACCATCTAGTGATGGTAGCTTGTGATAGAATTTCTGCATTTGACCATGTTTTGCCTAGAGCAATTCCACATAAGGGAGAAGTCTTGACCCAAATTGCGGCCTATTTTTTAGATGCCACAAAAGACATCGTTCAAAATTGGAAAATAGCAGTGGCAGACCCCAATGTTACAATTGGTATTAAATGTGATGCTATTCCAATTGAAATCGTTGTGAGAGGATACTTGTGCGGACATGCTTGGAGGGTTTATAAAACTGGAGAACGCATGATTTGTGGCGTTAGAATGCCGGATGGCTTAAACGAAAATGATGCCTTCCCTCAGCCCATCATAACTCCTGCCACCAAAAGTCAAGAAGGGCATGATGTTGATATTAGTCTTGAAGGTATTTTGGAACAACAAATTTGCTCAAAAGAGATATTAGATGAAATGGTTTCAGTGGCCTTAAAGTTATACGCAAGAGGTACTGAAATGGCGGCTAAGAGAGGTTTGATATTAGTGGATACAAAATATGAATTTGGCTTGCATCAAGGTCAATTGATGTTAATAGATGAAGTGCACACGCCGGACTCTAGTAGATTTTTTTATTTAGACAAATATGCTGAGCTGCAAAAGGCAGGTAAACCACAAAAGCAATTGTCAAAAGAATTTGTTCGTGAATGGTTAATGGAAAATGGCTTCCAAGGTTTGGAGGGCCAATTGATACCAACTATGACGGATGAGTTTGTACAATCTGTTACTGATCGTTATACCGAATTGTATGAAGCCATGACAGGTCAACAATTCAATGGAAGAGATTACAATGATGTGTTAAATACCATCGAAAATAATATCAATCAAGCAGTCGCTAATTTATAATTTTTTATGAGAACTATTTTTTCTGCACTTTTTTTATCGCTTGCTGGTTTTTGCGCCACTGCACAAACTGTTAAGACTTATGCAGGTGTTCAGTACACCGGTTCTGGTAGTTATACTGGTTACCGCAATAATCACAAAGATACTGTATTGTTCTCTGCGCCTATGGGCATTGACATTGATACCCTTGGGAGATTGTATGTGAGTAACGAACACAATATTTTTTGGGTTAAGGCTGATAGAGGTTTTCTAGCCGCTGGTTATACGCTTGATCCAACATATCCAAGTGCAGCTGATAGTAAAGATGGCGGCGGGTCAATTGCCCGTTTCTCAAGACCTGCAGGATTGGCTATTCATCCTAGAACCAATGAATTATTTGTTGCAGATT
>JAURIG010000154.1 GCA_030832905.1 Bacteroidota bacterium | reverse complement strand
AGGGCTTGCCATCATCCTTAAGCACTTCATCGTATCTGAAAATACAATGGTCTTTAAATGTCTTAAAAACAATGTTGTTTTTGCTTAATAAAGACTGAACGTTTTGGTCTCTGTTAAGCGCATATGGCTCGTAATCTTCATTGCAATATACAGCAGTAATATTGTGTTGATTTAAAAGCTCAGTCCAACAATCCAAGGCAGAACCGTGAAGCACTAATAAATCAGAACCAATAGCTTTAAGTTCAGTTTTAAGAGCCGATACAGCGTCATAAATAAAGCTTACTCTGGCATCATTTTTATTGTTTAATTGGTTTAAAATGTCACTGTCAAAAATGAAAATAGGGAGTATATTTTGTTCAGCGCTCAAAGCTTTGAACAAACCAGCATTGTCATGAAGTCTAAGGTCTCTTCGAAACCAAAAAATACATAGTTCCATTAGGGGTATAGTTGGGTTAAACAATCTGAAATATTAGAAAATTGGAACGCATAGCCATTTTGTTCAATGGCTTTTGAACATACTGTTTGATCGGCTAAAATTAATTGAGCACGTCTACTGCCAAATACCATTCTCAAAACAAAAGCAGGGATATTTGGTAATAGTATTTTTCTGTGAAGTTTTTCTGCTAGGGATTTTTGAAGCGTTTCAAGACTGCAAGGTATAGGGGCACAAACATTGTAAGTACCTGATTGTTTTTGTTCAAGTAAATGTAAAATAATGCCACAAACATCATCAATATGAATCCAACTGCAGATTTGTTTGCCATGTCCTGGAATGGCGCCTAATCCCATTTTAGTTAAAGGCGCTAGTCGGTCTAAAAAGCCACCTTTATCGCTTAATACGATGCCAATGCGCAAAAGATTAATTGCCTGATGCGGCACTTGATTAGCAGCATCTTCCCAGGCTTGCACCAAATCAGATACCCAATTCTTGGCATTTGGTGTCGATTCAGTTATAGTAGCCTTGGTTTGATCAGGGTAAATTCCAATTGCCGAGGCCGAAATCAATAAAGGTATTTGCAGTCCTTGTTCCTCAAACATTTGCTTTAGGGTATTCAAGGCTTGTATACGGCTATCGTATAGTTCGCTCAATCGGTTTATGTTGATGCGTTTGTCAAAAATACCTTGACCACTAAAGTTAACACAAGCTGAGAATTGGCCTAAGTTTAATTTAGGGTATTCACCTTTTTGAGGGTGCCAGTAGAAGGTATTTGTTTGGTTGCATTTATTTTTTTGGGTACTGAGTAAAACAAATTCAATATTGCTTTGTTTAAACATTTGAATAAGTCTTGAACCAATTAATCCGCTTCCACCAGCAATTAATATTTTAGACATTGTTCTTGTTTAACAAAACTATTTGAAATTGGTTTTAAAAAAATGAAAACTGGAAAGAAAGATTTTAGGAACAAATTGTTCATCAAAGACCTTGAGAACATTACTGGTATCAAAGCGCATACCATTAGAATTTGGGAACAAAGGTATAAAATTTTTGAGCCGCACAGAACGGATACTGGTATCCGATACTACGACGAAGAACAATTGCGCCTCATCCTAAATATTTCAATTTTGAACAATAACGGGTACAAGATTTCTAAAATTGCCCTGATGGACAAGCAAGAGATTCAAGATTTATGTCAAGAATTGTCTGAACATAAATCCAAGTACGATGGGCAAATTCAATCACTGATCAGCCATATGATGTTGTTTGATGAGAAGGAATTCAATAAAGTCTTATCGATCAATATATTAAAATTAGGCCTAGAAGATAGCATGATCCAAATCGTGTTCCCTTTCCTAGAACAAATAGGATTGCTTTGGTTGGCCGGCTCATTGCACCCTGCCCACGAGCATTTTATTACCAATCTAATTCGCCAAAGGTTATTTGTGGCCATTGATAATTTATCGGTTAGACCCTTGCCAAACGCCAAGAAATTTTTAGTCTTTGTTCCTACTGGAGAGCAACATGATTTGAGTATATTATTTGCCAATTATGTTATTCGATCTCGCGGGCACGAAGTCATTTACTTAGGGTCTCAAACCCCTTTTGAAGACCTCTATCAGATATTCGATGTTAGAAAACCTGATTTCATTTTCAGTATCATCACTTCATTGAATAGCAATGTCAGCTTACAAACGTTTATTAATCATTTAGGTAAACATTGGAAAACCACTAAAGTCTTGTTGTCTGGTGCTCAAATAGTGAATCGCAAAGATTTAAAGTTTCAAGACAATATGGAAGTATTGCCTTCACCTGCCAATTTGTTAGACTTTATTCTAAGCATTCCTGAATAGGATATTCACTTTATAGGCATTAACTTTGAAGCATGTTGTCTGTAGACAATTTAAGCATCAAAGCCTCTGGAGTCTCCTTGTTGAATCAAGTCTCTTTTAAATTGAATAGCCAAGAACTCTTGGGTATAGTGGGAGAGTCTGGATCAGGTAAATCTTTGACTTGTTTGGCTATTGGTGGCTTATTGCCCAAAACATTAACGG
>JAURIG010000153.1 GCA_030832905.1 Bacteroidota bacterium | reverse complement strand
GTTCTTTTAAAATGAAAAAAGCCACACGAGGTGGCTTGAATACAATTGATGCTTTGAAAAAGAACTAAGCTTTGATTTGCTCTAAAACAGCAGTAATAACGCGTTCATGATCAGCATTTGTTAAGCTGCTGCCAGAGGGCAAGCACAAGCCTTGATTGAACAACTGCTCTGCTACTTCTCCCCCTACATAGCTGTGTTGTTGAAACACCGGTTGCAAGTGCATGGGTTTCCATAATGGCCTTGACTCAATGTTCAAGCTGTCTAAATGCAAGCGCAATGCATTGGTATCAATGCCTGCTTGAGCAGGATCAATGAGCAAGCAAGTTAACCAACGGTTGCTGTAATGTCCTTCAGGTTCCGCTTGAAATTGAATGCCTGGCAAATCTTTGAACGCATGTTGGTAGGCATGGAATATTGCTCTGCGTTTTTGCACCCTTTCATTCAAAACCTGCATTTGGCCAACGCCTATAGCAGCCAACACATTAGACATGCGGTAATTGTAACCAATGTGACTATGTTGGTAATGCGGGGCTTGATCGCGTGCTTGAGTGGCTAAAAAACGAGCTTGTTGAATGGCCTCTTCGTTATTAGACACCAAAGCTCCACCACCAGAAGTGGTAATGATTTTATTGCCATTAAAACTCAAAACACCAAACTGTGCAAGACCACCACAAGCCTCTCCTCTATAAGAAGACCCTAAGGCCTCAGCTGCGTCTTCTATGAGCGGAATACCATATTGGTCTGACAATGCCTTAATGGCTTGCATATTGGCCGGCATACCGTATAAATGCACAACGATAATGGCTTTGGGTTGTTTGCCTTTAGCTTGGCATTGTTTAATAGCACTCTCTAAAGCCTCAGGACACATGTTCCAAGTGTCTTTTTCTGAATCTATGAATACTGGCTCTGCCCCTTGGTAAATGATTGGGTTAGCTGAAGCAGAAAAAGTTAAAGATTGGCATAAGACCACATCGTTTTGTTGGATGCCTAAAAGGATAAGGGCTAAGTGTAAAGCAGATGTGCCTGAATTCAAAGCCGCAACCGCTTTGGCATTGGTTTGCTTGGCCAAGGTTTGTTCAAACGCATCCACCATTGGGCCCAAAGGCGCAATCCAATTGCTATCAAACACCGCTTGTACCAAGCTGGGTTCTTGACCGCCCATATGCGGTGGCGATAACCAAATTTTATTGTTCATATTTTAGTGTTAAATCTGAAAACTGCTCAATCCAACATTTGGGTTGATAGTTATGATCAAGTGTTTTATCTTGTTTATGAATGTGCCTACCATTGTCTAATATGCCAATGGTTTGCCAATTTAGCGCATTGGCCGACACGAAATCTTTCTTTGGATTGTCCGCAATAAATACGCAAGGAAATGACTCATTGCCCATGAAGGCTTTATAATTGTCTATACAAGGTTTTTCTGAACCAAATTCCTCTGATATAAGCATCTCATTGAAGTAGGTTTCTATGCCTAAAGCTTTCAATTTTAATCTTTGGGTAGTAGATCTACCATCTGTCATTAACCCCATAAAAATGCCATTAGCCTTTAACTCATCAAGCATTTTTTTAACATTAGGTCTTTGGTGAATATTAGGCGTATGACTTCGGTAAATATCAATTAAATCTGTTTTTGATTGCTTAATTGAAAATGTTTTAATCAGCTCTGCAAAAGCATCTTGTTTTTGGTCATACGCATTCATTAAAAATGTAAAATGCGCTTGAATGTTATCATCTATGGCTTGGGCAACAGACAAGAACCCAGATTCTAAATATGAACGCTCATCATAAAGGGTATCGTCTAGATCAAAAATTATTCTATGATGAGGCGTTATGTTAATGTTCATGCACGTATATGGCTTCATCGTATCGTAGCATCAACAAATTATCTTCCCATGCATCTGAATAACTGAGTGAATGATTATCCCAATATTCGTTCATCAACATCATAGGATAATTTGCACCTGCTGTGTAGCTCAAAGGATAACCGCCACCAAATCTTGGATTAATTTCTATACCAATGATGTGTTGCTTAGTTGGGTTGTAAAACACTTGAACCGTCAAACAGCCAATTGCCCCCTCTAAGACTTGCATCTTATTAATCAATTGATGCAATAAATCTCCTTTAACAGTTTTGCCTTTATTTATTTCACCCGCTCTAACAGACATCCTAAACCTTGGCACAGCCATTTTAAGCCTATGGTCTTTCCCATAATACATATCAATAGTGTATTCATTGTATGCTTTAGGATCAATGTATTCCATAAACATTAAATGGTGACTATTTAAATGATAGGGTGTTAAATCAGTGGATTTGTGTATGGCATAAGTATCAACGCTTAAGCTGCCATTATAAGGTTTAATGAAAAGCGGCAACTCATAGTCAGTAGAAGAATATTGTTTAGGCACATCAATGCCTAATTGCGTAAAAAGCGTATTGGTTAACCGTTTATCTCTACATTGCTTAATTAAATTAGCATCCGATACAATAATCTGAATGCCATGTTGAGCAAAAACTGTTTTATGGTCTGCCAATAACTGTAACTCA
>JAURIG010000152.1 GCA_030832905.1 Bacteroidota bacterium | reverse complement strand
CAAAGCACAAGCCCTCATGTACACAAACATTCGCGAAGGCCGTCATGACATTCTAAACGTCATTAAGTTCTTTGCCAATGTGTTTCTATACCTATCAGGCGATTGGTGGATGGTCAATAACAATTTTGACCACGAAAAACGATTCAAAATAAAAGTCATCTCAAAATTTGTAGACGTCAAAACCGGTAAAACCCTATACAAAGTCAAAAGCAAACGCTATTGCAGAGGCATAAGAGATTTTGATTTTGAAGCCTTAAGCATTATGAAACAACAAGCCCAGTACACACCCTATATCCATTACCGCGTAATAGGGGCAGGGGTCATCAATTAAAACCATCATTACAGTATCAATATGAAATCCATCAAGTCTTATTTAGTCGTTATTAGTTTAGTCTTAATCAGTGCTTGTGCTCAAGTATTTTACAGCCCTGATGCTTCAAAATTGGCATCAAAACACAGAACGGTAGCCATTATGCCCCCACAAGTCAGCTACAACAGAATCAGTAAAAAAATAAGCGAAGCCGATCTTCAAACCCAAATCCAGACAGAAAGCAGTAACCTTCAAACCGAAATCTACAACTGGATGCTCAGACGCCAAAGCAAAGCACAAATCCGCCAAGACTTTCAAGCCCTCAGCACCACCAACGCCAAACTCAAAGCGCTCAAATACCCAGACTCTGCTTTAACCGCCGCGCAAATATGTGCAGCCCTCAAAGTAGATGCCCTCATTTACACCAATTTCAAACTCTCAAAACCCATCAGCGATGGCGCAGCTTTAGCCCTCATTCTCTTTACCAATTACAGCACACCCACCAACACTGTCAATATGAATTTAAACATCACCGATGGTGCCAATGATAAAGTCATCTTCAATTACAACCACACCTATTCTGCAGGGGTAGGCTCAACGGTTAATACGGTCGTTAACGGTCTTATGCGCAACGCCAGCAAAAAAATGCCTTACTTTAACAGATTAGGCCATGAAACAAATCAATAATAGTATGAGCTCATTAAAAACATTCACGCTTTTGGCAGCCATTGCCATCAGCAACTGTTTGAACGCCAAACAATTTTTAGTAGGTCCAAGTAGAACCTATACCAGGCCAAGTCAAGTAGCCAGTTTGGTCAACGACAACGACACCATCTATATTGAAGCCGCTACCTACAGCAATGACGCAGTAAAATGGACTAAAAAACATTTAAAAATCATAGGCTTAGTCAACAATGGCAGCAGGCCAATACTACAATACTCAGGTGATATACCCAACGGCAAAGGCATATTTGTATTTGAACTCAACGGAGCCGCAGATGATCCCTACATCGAAAACCTAGTATTTGATGGGGCTCAAGTAAGCGATGCCAACGGTGCTAATGGCGCCGGCATTAGGTTTCAGGCCTGTAATTTAACCGTCAATCACTGTAAGTTTTTAAACTGTCAGAATGGTATTTTAGAAGGCAACAGTGCAGTCAATAGCAGTAATGTTACGCTTATCAATTCAGAGTTTTTTAACAACGGTTATCAATTGCCCAATGACCCAACTTTTTCTGGGTATGAACACAATATTTACATCGGTGCTAGTACGGATACGCTCTTAGTTCAGAACTGTTATTTTCATCAACCAAGAGGGCAAGCCAATTCGCTAAAAACAAGAGCTCAGCGCAATTTTATCCTCAATAATTTTATTGATGAAGCCTCAGGCTATGGCTCATGGGAACTCAATATTGCTCAAGGGGGTTTATGCATTATCATGGGCAATGTGATCATACAAGGCAATGCCAGCTCAAACCGTGGCATAATTGGATATGATGCCGCTACCAATGCCCTACAAGATTTCTATTTTATTCATAATACTGTAATCAATAAAAACATTGGTACAGTGCAGTATTTTAATGTGGTACCAACCAGTGGGATTACTAATTTTGTTGTGCGCAATAATTTGTTTGTCAGTGTATCGGGCTCCACTACCAACATGCTCAGTGGTAACACACCTGGCAATTACATCAACAACAACAATGTACAATCAAACGATTTAAATAATTTTGGATTTAAAGACATTGCCAACGGTAAATACCAACTTACAGCAGCTTGTTCTACCGCTATAGATGCCGCTATCAATGCCGGTAACAGCAATACCGCTTATCCTTTGTTACCCAAGTTCATGTACCAATCAGTTGATGCCCCAATGTATGCCAGAACTACCCAAGGAGCAGCCAATGATATTGGCGCTTATGAATACACTCCAAATGTAAGTATACCAAGTCTTTCAGGTTCAGGTCTATTGCCAATAAAACTCTATCCCAATCCTTGCTATGGACTTTTGCAAATAGAAATTCCAGAAGGCCTTAACACTGGTATTTTAACTTTATATAATGCCACAGGGCAATGCCTCAGAACCATTACCATCAACGGACAAAGTCATATTGAAGTGGATCAAATAGAAGGGCCAGTTTGGGTAGTTTTGGGATTTGTTAAATAAATTAATAGTAGATAAATTTGCCTATTCGTTATGCGCCAAAATAACAATATATTGTATGTCATCATACCAATAACATTAATGGTTATTTTAGGTAGCTTTTTTTGTTATCTAGA
>JAURIG010000151.1 GCA_030832905.1 Bacteroidota bacterium | reverse complement strand
ATGGCTGAATATGTTTTTAACAACCACATGGCCTTAAATCCCAAACAAAGATCTTGGATAGCTTATAGTTTTAGAGGTAAATACACACAAAGCAAATTTACAAACCCCGTAAAATTTTATGATTTGTTATCAATGGTACACTTATGTGATTCAGCATCAAAATATTCTAAGACCTTTGAATTCCAAAAACAATCTGTCAATTACCGTTTGCAATTACTGAGTCAAAGTATTGACAGCAATGAGTTTTATTTATTCAGAGACCTTTGGCCTTCTACTTTACAAATGTGTAAAGCAAGTATATATGTTGCCCAAAATAAAACCCTACAAGCCTTGTGGCAACCTATGATTGAAAAAGATTTTAAAATCAATTATTTCGGATCAAGGGTCAATACAGGCACTAAAACTGAAGCCGGCATCCCTACATATCAATGGAATGGTTATGCAGATTCATGTATTGCAGGCAGTATGCCCAAATCTGTTATGGAATCTGCAGAACGCAGAGTCAACTATTTCAGAAGAACTGCTGGTTTAAATAGCCCAGTAGTTTTTACCATTCAAAACAATGCTTATTGCATGTCTGCCGCATTAATGTGTGAGGCCAACAAAAGCATGAGTCATGAACCAAGTGATGGATGGCGTTGTTTTATACCAGCAGGTTTGGATGCCTTAAAACAAGGTATTATTTCAAAGGACGGCAACCCAGCAATTGCCATTACAGCGGCCATGGGACAAAACCACCCAAGTGTTGGCAACAGACGTTGGTTGTTATCACCAAAGACTCAGTTCATGGGTATTGGCACCACAAAAACTTACTCTGTGATTTATGCCTTAGACCAAAGTCGCATCATCGACAGCAATCAATTCAAAAACCAATTCATTGCCTGGCCTCCTGCTAAGGCATGCCCTAAAATGTTAGTCTTCAAAAAATGGAGTTTTAGCATAGACAATGACCTTAAAGGCGCTGTGGTTGAGATGCAAGATGCACAAGGCAATCCAATTGAACTTAAGCAAGAAGCCGTTGTGAACGGTTATGGCATGAACACTTTGGTTTGGGAACCAACTATTAATCTAAAATCACTAGACAACAACAGTGCATTTAAAGTCAATATTATCCTGGCAAACAAAGCCTCATTTCAATACATAGTAAACATCATTGACATTCCTTAAGTTATGTTGTTATTTGACCAAACCAGCATTGATATTGTTTCTATTCATCAAGTCGGCAACAAATACAATGGCGAAGACTTAAGCATTTCCAAACATCCATTAGCCACTTCTAGCAATGAAATGGATACTATGCTTAAAAAATATTTTTTACAAGGGTTTGCCACTCCAGAATTTTATCAATTCACCTCTAGTAATGAAGATGCCAGCTTAAACCCGTTGAATCAATTCGTGAGCGATGTATTTACTGGTAATGGCAACTTTCACACCAACAGTGTGCACATTGCTAAACACCTATATGAATCAAGCAGACACCCAATGATCAAAGCGGGTGATTTATTAGTGGTTTATTTTTCAAAGGTTAGAGCTAATAATGAGCTATGTGACGCCATAGGAATTTTTAAATCAGAAACTAAAAATCCTTTCCTCAAGATTCAAATTGAACAAGGCAATGCAGAAATCCTTTGTGACAAGGGTATTCAACTTGATAAACCTGATAAGGCTTGTTTAATCCTAAATCAGAATGAAAACGACGGCTTTAAAATGGTTTTATTCGACAAAACCAACAAAGGCGAAGAGGCTACTTTTTTTAAGGAAATGTTTTTAAATGTAAGACACATCAAAGATGAGTTTATGCAAACAAAATCTTTTCTACAAATGACTCAGGCCTACATTAGCCAACAAATCACAGAAGAGTTTGAAGTTAACAAGACTGAACAAATCGATTTATTAAACCGATCCATTGACTACTTTAAAACACATGATAATTTTGTTCAGACAGAATTCGAACAAGATGTGTTAATGGACGAGAACATTGTTCAATCATTCCAGAAATTCAATAAAAATTATGCTGAAGCGCATGATTTAGAAATAGTCAATGCTTTTGACATTTCCTTAGCTGCAGTTAAAAAACAATCTAGAGTGTTTAAAAGCATTTTAAAGTTGGATAGAAATTTTCACATCTATATTCATGGCAATAAAGACTTAATTGAACATGGAGTAGAAAAAGATGGTCGAAAATTTTACAAGATTTATTATGAGCAAGAGTCATAGCTCTACAGCTCTGATTAATTTGTATAAACCCAATTAAATCAATATACTTGCAATTGTAATTCCGACCTTAGGGTTGTCTACTTTCTATTTATGAGAAATTACAAAAAACATTTCCCTTTAATGAAACTTCGTGTATACATAGTTTACGGATTGGCTTCGATGGTATTGATCATATCAATGTTGTTTCTCTATAGGTATACTTGGGGTTTCGACCATTACCGCAATCACAAAGCTTGTATTTCTGAAATGGGCATCAAAACCAGTAGGTTAACTGTTCCACCTTCAATTTTATGTTTTAAATTAGATGGCTACCACAACACTTTTGCCATCAAACGCTCAAGTATCACTGAATATGACACCTTATTAAATAATATCCAAGTTGGTGATACCGTTTTATTAACCCATG
>JAURIG010000150.1 GCA_030832905.1 Bacteroidota bacterium | reverse complement strand
CCTTGCAACTGACAAAGCATTTTTACTAAAAAACTTGAGTAAACAGCACAGTTATTTCAGCACCATGAAAGCCTATTTACTGGCCTCTGCACAACTAAGTGCCCAAGAAAAAGAATTGATTAAAGCCTTGTAATTATTCCCAAGGCGTATCATCTTCAGTAATATTAGCACCTGTATCTGTATCGTCCAACCAATTATCTGAAGCAGAAGCATCTGCTGCAGGCGCATCGTTTTGATGCAATTGATTTAAGCCCAATTGATACATGTCTGGTCCCTCTTGATCCGTATTCATTTTACTGGTATAAGTTACAGTTGTTGGACCATCTTCAACGGTGTTGCCGTATGGATCATCGCTCCAATTTTCAAATTTTGCAAGGTTAGCAATATAACGTACTTTAGCCTCTCCTGTTGGACCATTTCTATGCTTGGCGATGATAACCTCACCCATGTCTTGTTGACCTTCAAAGGACTCCCCTAATTTATAATAATCAGGGCGCCAGATAAAGCCTACCATATCCGCATCTTGCTCGATACTGCCAGATTCCCTTAAGTCACTCAGTTGAGGTTTTTTATCGCCACCGCGTTTTTCAACATCACGACTTAACTGCGCTAAAGCAATAATTGGCACGTTCAACTCTTTTGCTAAACCTTTCAATGATCTAGAAATGTAACCAATCTCTTGTTCACGGTTAGAATTTTTATTGCCTGATTCATCGCCTCTCATTAACTGAAGATAGTCAATAACGATGAGTTCAATATTGTGTTTAGAATGCAAACGACGGCACTTGGCTTTTAGTTCAAATACTGGCAGTGATGGGGTGTCATCAATGTAGATTTTGGCCTTAGACAATTTGGTGATCTTGGTGTGCAATTGGGTCCATTCATGGTCTTCCAATTGCCCCTTCTTTAATTTTTCTGAAGAGATGCCACTTTCAGAAGCAATCAAACGCGTTACCAACTGAGCAGCGCTCATCTCTAATGAAAAAATGGCCACTGGTTTTTGAAAATCAACCGCTGCATTGCGCAACATGGTCAAGGCTAAAGCGGTTTTACCCATACCAGGACGAGCCGCTAAAATCACTAAATCCGATTTTTGCCAACCAGCAGTAATGTTGTCAAGGTTTCTGATACCACTTGGCACACCAGTTAAACCATCTTTTTTAAGCGCGTTGGCTTCAATCAAACCAATCGCATCATTGATGATATTGGAAATCTCTTTGTAGGAGCGCTTCATACCATCGTTCTTTACTTCATAAAGATCTTTTTCGGTAGCATCAAGCAGTTTAAAAGCATCGGCAGAATCATCATAGGCATCCGTAATGGTTTGACCAGAAATACGAATCAACTCCCTTTGAATAAACTTTTGAATAACAATGTGGGCGTGGTATTGCAAGTTAGCAGCTGATGATACTTTACTGGTTAACTTGGCAATAAAATAAGGCCCTCCAACAACATCTAAATAGCCTTTGGTTTTAAGTTTATCGGTCACACTTAAGATGTCTACTGGTTGGTTGTCATTGTACAAATCCAACATGCATTCGTAAACATACTGGTGTTTATCTGAATAAAAATGCTTGGATTGGAGCGTCTCCATGGCGTCCTTCAATGCTTCCTTCTCAAGCATGATAGCACCCAAGATGGCTTCTTCAAAATCAACCGCTTGTGGTTGAATTTTTCCGCCGGCATCTAAAGAGGTTACCACAGTTGGTTTGGATTTTCGAGAAATAGGACGATCAAGCATGATGCGAAGCTACTTTAAAAGTGGACACTAGAGGGAGAAATTTATTCACTCTAAAATTGTGTACACATTGTGAATATCATTGATAAAAAATTGTAATTGAAGAAAGTTCAAAATTCAAATTTAAGTACATTTGCTCATACAGGATGCCCGCAGACAAGCTGTCAGATTCAGGCTAATAAAAAACAAATGGCATTGAATTGGATACTATGTTTTGCGTTGTCACGTTATTTAAAAAAACAGGCAACATCCAATACTAAAAAACAATATTCATGGAAGCAAAATTCTCACCAAGGGTTAAAGAAGTGATTCAGTACAGCCGCGAAGAAGCTATCAGATTAGGCCACGACTACATAGGCACTGAACACTTGTTATTAGGCATTATTCGCGAAGGCGAAGGCACTGCTGTAACCACCCTTAAAAATCTTGAAATCGATGTCATTCGATTGAAAAAATCAATAGAAGATACCATTAAAGGCACGGCTACTTCAGTGAGTAACCTAGGCAATATCCCTTTAACCAAACAAGCTGAAAAAGCTTTAAAGATTACCTATTTAGAAGCTAAAATTTTTAAAACAGAAACCATTGGCACAGAACATTTGTTGCTGTCAATCTTACGCGACGAAGACAATGTGGCATCTCAAGTTTTAGGACAATACGGCATTAATTACGACTTCTTTAAACAGACCTTATTGGATAACAGTGGTCATCAAAAACCAAGAGAATTCCCTAGCAATGCTTTTGAAGAAGAAGGCGGCGAACAAAATGAAGACCGCAAGATTGAAGAATTAAAAAAGAAAAATAATAATTTAGGTATTCTTGTTATCAGAGTAACAGCTTTAAGTCCAAATGATCCAACTCCTATTTTAGGAAATGCGAGACCTTGTCAAAAGTGTCTTGAAATGATGAAATCATTAG
>JAURIG010000014.1 GCA_030832905.1 Bacteroidota bacterium | reverse complement strand
CTGACATGCAATTAATGCCAGATTATGGTATTTTTTATGAGTTCATAAAAGTCAATGACTTGGGCGAAAATGAACAGAACGCTTGCAGTATAGACGACATTGAAGTAGGGGTCAATTACGCAGTATTGATCAGTAACAGCAGTGGCTTATGGCGTTACCAATTAGGCGACACCATATGCTTTTCAAGTAAAGATCCTTACCGTTTTCACATCACTGGCAGAACCAAATTGTTCATGAATGCATTTGGCGAAGAAGTCGTTATAGACAATGCTGAAAAAGCCATTGCTCACGCTTGTAAAATCACTGACAGCAAAGTCAGAGAATACACTGCGGCTCCCATCTATATGGACCAAACCGATCAAGCAGGTCATGAATGGTTAATAGAATTTGAAACCGCACCACACAATTTAGAAACTTTTACCCTCGCCTTAGACGCCAAACTTAAAGAAGTCAATTCTGATTACGAAGCCAAGCGCCATAAAGACATAGCCCTCAAATTGCCACGTGTCAAATCTATGCCCAACAATACCTTTTACAATTGGATGAAACAAAAAGGGAAACTAGGTGGTCAAAACAAAGTGCCGCGTTTAAGCAATAACCGCCAAGTGCTCGAAGAAATTCTTAAGATGCAATCGCATTAGCATAAAAAAACCCTGACCAAACAGCCAGGGTTAATGTGCCCACGACAAGATTCGAACTTGCACATCCATAGGACACCACCCCCTCAAGATGGCGTGTCTACCAATTCCACCACATGGGCGTGAAACGGCTGCAAAAATAAAGGCTTAGGCTTAATTAAAAAAATAAGGCCAAAAAATCATCAGGCCAATAATTGCTGCAACAGCAGAAACCAATAACACAGCGGCAGCACTTAAATCTTTGATTTGACCAGACAAAGGATGCTGTTCAAGACTTATTCTATCAACTGTTTTTTCTACAGCGGTATTCATGGTTTCAAAACCCAAAACCAAACCAATACACAAGAGCAGCATAGTCCAATCATGGCGGCTTACCTTCAACCAAATACCAGCCATTATCACCAATGAAGTTGATACCAAATGCCATTTAAAATGGCGTTCTTTTAAAACTATTTTTAAGCCTGATAAGGCAAAACCAATGGAATGTTTAAAGCTCGGTTTTTGCATGGTTTCAAAAATAATAGGGTTTCTCTTTATTCTGCATTTTATTTACATTTGCCATTATGAAATCGTTTGTTGCATTATTGGCTTCATGTGCTTTATTGCTTGTAGCCTGCAAGGAAATTCCGCCTTATATTGACTACACGGTGCCAGTGCCTAGCAAAGACACATCTTATATTGCTAGCTCAGTACCACCAGCTCAACACAAAGCCGTTTTAATCGAAGACATTACAGGTGTAAGATGCAATAACTGCCCGCAAGCAGCACAACAAGCAGCAGCTATTCAAACCGCTAAAACTGAAGACAGCGTAGTCGTTATGGCATTGTACTCTATAGATTACAACAGTTTTTTAACCTCTCCATGGGGCGCTCCATTTCCAGATTTAAACTCGCCATACAGCAGTCAATTATTAAGTCAATTAGGCTCCCCTTTGGGTTTACCAAGTGGCTACATCGACCGTGCTAAGAATGGATCTCAAACCGTTAAATACACGCCTTATACCAGCTGGAGTAATTATGTCAACCAACGTCTAAGAGATTCAACACCAGTTAATATTGAACTCAGTAAAACCTTAAGCGGCAGAAACCTCAGTCTTAAAATGCAATTGGTGTACACAACAGCCGTAACAGTCAAACACAAATACGCCTTGTATTTAACGGAGTCTGGTATAGTGAGTAAACAAGCAACTGCGGCTACCTATGATGACAACTACGTGCACAACCATGTCTTAAGATATGCGTTTGGCAATGCTGTTGGCAATGACTTAACTAAGTCATTAGTTGCAGGTAGAACCTTTGAAAAAATAATCGATTACACCGTGCCTTTAGATTATGATATCAGTAAATGTCATATTGTATGTGTGGTGATAGATGATGCAACAGATGCCGTGGTAAACGTCAGAGAACTTAAATTGTAATATGGATTGGCGCAGTGCTGCTAAAGGTTTTCAGCAGTATTTACAATTAGAGAAATCACTGTCTAAAAACAGTATTTCTGCCTACTTGCACGATGTGCGCTATTTCGAACAATACCTCATTCAAGAACAAAATGCATTGGGCCCTATGGGGGTTCAATACGAGCATTTGTTGGGCTTTGTAAACGCCTTGAATCAAGCGGGTGTAGCGGCCATGAGTCAGGCCAGAATGATCAGTGGCTTAAGGGCTTTTTACAAGTATTTATTATTAGAAGATGTGTTGCAAAACGATCCAACACAATTTTTAGAAATGCCCAAATTAGCACGCAAATTACCGGAAGTGCTAAGCTTGCAAGAAATTGACCAAATGTTAGGGGTTATTGACATGTCAAAACCCATGGCACATAGAGACAAAGCCATTATCGAAACGTTGTTCAGCTGTGGATTAAGGGTAAGTGAATTAGTTGGTTTGCATGTGTCTGATGTCTTTTTCAAAGATGAGTTTGTTAAAGTCACAGGTAAAGGCAACAAAGAACGATTGGTGCCCATTGGCGATACAGCCCTCAAAGCCTTAGGCCTTTATATCGATCAGGTAAGGGTGCACATGAAAGTACAAAAGAAATTTGAAGACACTGTGTTTTTAAATCTGATGGGTTCGGCCTTCAGTAGAATTTCTGTGTTTAAATTGATCAAGCAATTGGCGCAAAAAGCAGGCATAAACAAAACCATCAGTCCGCATACATTTAGGCATTCGTTTGCAACCTGTTTAGTGGAAGGCGGCGCAGACTTAAGAGCCGTTCAGCAAATGTTGGGGCATGAAAGCATTACCACTACAGAAATATACACGCATTTAGACAGGCGCTATCTTCAAGAAACCATTGCTTTGTACCATCCAAGGTCAAAAGCACATTTAAAATAATCCATTTAGAACATACCCATTAGCAGTTCTTCTGCTTTGGTATTATTGAAGTATTTTGGCACATCAAACTGTTGAATCACCGCTTCTATATCAGCTTGAAAATGTTTGCAGCCAATCAAAGCTTTTTCAATCTCTTCTTTATCGTTGATGTTAAAGAAATCGCCGTGGAATTTAGCTTCTTCGATAAGGCCTTTTACCACATTCAAATAGATTTCAATGTGTCCGCCCTCGGTTTTAATCAATTTTTGAAAAGTGTATTTTGGCGAGTAACCAAAGTTCCATTCCCAACTGCTGTATTTCTCTTTGGCCAAGGTTTGAATGGCAGCTATATCTGTCTCTGTTAATTCGTAAAAGCGCGCATGGCTGTTTTCTTTAGCAATGTGTTCTACGATTTTATTATAAAAAGCAGTTACCTCCATAGGTTCAGGCAAATGACTGCTTATATTAGTCACTCTGCTGCGCACAGATTTTACCGCCTTATCTTGAAACTTTAAAGGATTCACTTTTAAGGCTGCCGATAAATCTGCTATCTGACTGGCAAACAACAAAGTGCCATGGTGTAAAATACGTTTTTTCTGATGGTAAATATGCTCTGCATTACCGCTGAACTTCATCCCATCAATTAATAAATCATTGCGACCACTGAACTCAGCATTTACCCCCATAGATTTTAATACCTCAATGATCGGCATACAGAAATGCTTGAAGTCAATTTTGATATCGTCTGCGGTTTGAGCATTATTAATAAAGGTAAAATTGAGGTTACCCAAATCGTGAAAAACTGCGCCACCACCTGATAAGCGTCTAACTACCTTAACCCCATTGTTTTGAACGTGTTCTAAATTAATTTCAGCCAAGGTGTTTTGGTGTTTGCCCACAATAACGGCGTTTTCATTGCGCCACAACATGAAAATATTATCGTCAAATTGTTTCAGCAAATACTCTTCTGCTGCCATGTTGAAATACGGATCGTTGTGGTGGTTTTGAATGATTAACATTGCCGCAAAAATACCAATTTAACTATAGATCCAAAGCGGCCTTTGAAGATTCTCTTGGATTATAAAAAAAATTGATGTTTATCTTGTTTTAATAGTCAAGATAAGAATGTATTTTTGCCCCCGTTATGATTTTTGAACTAACAGAAGAACAATTAGCTGTACAACAAGCTGCTAGGGATTTTGCTCAAACAGAGTTATTACCTGGTGTAATCGAAAGAGACAACAATCAAGAGTTTCCTTACGAGCAAATTAAAAAGCTCGGTGAATTGGGCTTCTTGGGTATGATGGTTGATCCAAAATACGGTGGCAGCGGCATGGATACTGTCAGTTATGTATTGGCTATGGAAGAGTTAAGTAAGGTAGACGCTTCTGCATCAGTAGTGGTATCTGTTAACAACTCTTTAGTATGTTGGGGACTTGAAACTTTTGGTTCAGAAGAACAAAAAATGAAATACTTAGTGCCTTTGGCTAAAGGGGAAGTACACGGTGCTTTTTGCTTAAGCGAACCTGAAGCTGGTAGTGATGCCACTTCACAAAGAACCACTGCAATTGATATGGGTGACTACTACTTGTTGAACGGTACTAAAAACTGGATCACCAATGGTAACACTGCCTCTACTTATATCGTTATTGCTCAAACCAATGTTGAAGCTGGCCATAGAGGTATCAATGCTTTCATCGTTGAAAAAGGTTGGGAAGGATTTGATATTGGTCCCAAAGAGAAAAAAATGGGAATCAGAGGTAGTGACACACACTCTTTGATGTTCACAGATGTTAAAGTGCCTAAAGCCAACAGAATTGGTGAAGATGGTTTCGGTTTTAAATTCGCTATGAAGACCCTTACAGGTGGTAGAATTGGTATTGCTGCTCAAGCATTAGGTATAGCCAGTGGTGCTTATGAATTATCACTTAACTATTCTAAAGAAAGAAAAGCATTTGGTACAGAAATTAAGAACCACCAAGCCATTCAATTCAAATTGGCTGATATGGCAACCGAAATTGAAGCGGCTCGTATGTTGTGTTTAAGAGCGGCTTGGTTGAAAGACCAACATGCTGATTACGGTAAAGCCAGCAGTATGGCCAAATTGTTCGCTTCAGAAGTGGCTATGAAAACCACAGTTGAAGCAGTTCAAATTCACGGCGGATACGGATACGTTAAAGAATACCACGTAGAACGTTTAATGCGCGATGCTAAAATCACTCAGATTTATGAAGGTACCAGTGAAGTACAAAGAGTGGTTATCGCCAGAGACATTCTGAAATAATCAGAATTTTTGAGTCAACAGTTCAGTGTTTACTGGCAGTTGATATAAAAATACATTGAGCCAAGCTTTGATCAATTCACTGCTGTTGGCTTCAACAATAGCCATCAAAAGGGTTTGATCATGTGCATCAAGCCCTTTTTTTATGAGGCGCACATCCTGCAATCTGCCCGCTTTAAATTCCAATTCTAGTTGGGTTCTAAGTCCATTACGCTCACCTATAATTTGAATAGGGAGTTGGGCTGTTTCTTCAAAGCCAATCATTAAACCGTAATAATCAAAAACAGGAATCATTTTTCTAACGGCAACAAAGGTAATTAAAAGCCGGTTTTTGTTGAATTTTTTTATCGAAAATTTCATCATAAATACCCACTAGGGTCTTTCAGGGGCAGTTAGGTCCTCAAAACCACTGTGCTTAAATACTCATCTCAAAATATTGAAAATCAGATTGTTGCATCAATGTTAAAAAATAGTTTTCAACAAAGTGGAGAAAAGTGGGGGAAAGTGGATTTTTTGAATTTATTTTACAACATTATTTCATAAAACGGCATGGCTAGGTTTATCGGAGAGTTTGAATGTAAAATTGACAACAAGGGTAGAATTATTCTGCCGGCCAAGTTGCGTTCGCAAATTCCAGACAAGGATGCCAAGGCCATGGTCATCAACAGAGGATTTGAAAAATGTTTGGTCTTGTATACTTCACAAGATTGGCAAATGGAAACCAGTAAATTGGAAGTCCTAAATGATTTTAATCGCGCCGCTAGAAAATTCATCAGACAGTTTAACAATGGTGCCAACATAGTGCCCATTGATGCCAATAGCCGTATCAATATTCCCAACAATTTAATTGAATACGCTGCCCTCAAAAGCGAAGTGATTATATCTTGTTACAACCACAAAATTGAGATCTGGGATAAAGCGCATTACGAAGCAGAATTAAAATTTGACGACCAAGAGTTTGCTCGCATGGCGGAGGAACTCATGGGCAATAACAACCCTTCATCCTCTTCCTTGAACAATGAGCAATGAGACCTACCACATACCCGTTATGTTGGATGAGTGCATTCAAGGCCTCAACATAAAAGAAGACGGCGTTTATGTGGATGTTACCTTTGGCGGTGGCGGGCATTCCAAAGCCATACTCAAGAAACTTGGCCCCAAAGGCAAACTCATAGCATTTGATCAGGATCAAGATGCTGCAAACAATAGACCTGCAGATGAGCGATTGGTTTTTGTTCAACACAATTTTAAGTACCTCAAGCAATTCTTAAATTATTTGAATGTTGTTCCAGTAGATGGCATTCTTGCTGATTTGGGTATTTCGTCTTATCAAATTAATGAAGCCAGCAAGGGTTTTGCTCACCGCTTTGATGCGCCATTGGATATGCGCATGGATCAGAGCAATTCAGTAACAGCAGCCCATATCATTAATACCTATTCTGAAAAGGCTTTACTGAATATCTTCAACCATTATGGTGAAATTAAAAACACCTACAAATTGGTTCAAGTCATTTTAGAAAAACGCTCACATAAACCCATACAAAGCATTGCTGAATTTAAGGCCGCTATTGCATCATGCACGCCTGCCAAAGAAGAGAGCAAATATTTATCACAAGTGTTTCAAGCCTTGCGCATTGAAGTGAATCAAGAGCTCAAGGCGCTCGAGCAATTTTTAACAGATGTACACAGTGTATTGCCAATAGGTGGTCGTTTGGTGGTAATGAGTTATCACTCACTCGAAGACCGCATGGTTAAAAACCTAATACAAACGGGTAATGTAGAGGGCGACTTAGAAAAAGATTTTTTTGGCAATAAACACTTGTCGTTTAAAGCCATCAATAAAAAGCCAATACTACCAAGTCAACAAGAATTAGAAATCAATAAGCGCTCAAGAAGTGCCAAACTAAGAGTAGCAGAAAAAATTTGAATAAGTTTAGAGAGAACATAGCGCCTGAAAAAAGTAAGCCTCAAGTTCAAATGGGAGAGCAAACAGAAGAAATGCTTAACAAAGCATCTGACTTCTCTTTCTTTATTCCTAAAGACAACTTGAAAGATTTTATGCCACCTATTTTAATGGGTGTAGCCTTAATGGTGGTATACATTTCTTTGTCGCATTTTCATGTTAAGAGCTTAAAAGAAAAAGAGCAACTAAAAGGGGAATTGAATGAGTTGCGCTCAGAGTATATCAGTGTAAAAAGTCATTTAATGAAAGAAAGCAATCAAAGTGCAGTGTCCAAAAGACTTAGCACTATTGGTATCAATGAACTCAGAACGCCTCCTGTAATAATAGAAGTTAAACCGACTAAAAAGTGAATTTAAAAAAGGCCATATTGTTGCGTTCATGGATTGCATTTGCATTAGTGCTTTTGCTTGCCATGGCCGTTGTATGGCAAATTGTAGAATTACAATTCACTCAAAAAGATAAGTATATCGCTATTAGTAAAAATCAAAGTACAAAGTGGCGCGAAATACAAGCTTCAAGAGGTAATATTTATGCAGAAGACGGTAGTTTATTGGCAACCAGTATTCCTAAGTATGAACTCAGAATGGATACCAAAGTAGAGACAGTTCCAGATGATACGTTTTACCGTTATGTAATGCCATTGTCTACTTTAATGGCTCAACATTTTACAGAACGCAATGCATTAGAATGGCGCAATTATTTGGTGAGTGCTCGCAAAAGAGGAGATCGCTATTTACTGCTCAAACGCGATGTTGATTACACCACAGCAAAAGCCATGACTTCTTGGCCAATCTTTAATTTGGGCAAGTACAAAGGGGGTTTCATTAAGATAGAAAAATTCAAACGCGAATTGCCTTTCGGTTGGTTAGCCATGAGAACTATTGGTTATTCCAACGATGCTGGAGTTAAAGTGGGCTTAGAAGGTTCTTACGATAGTTTATTAACTGGTACGGTTGGTAAACGATTAGAACAACGTATTTACGGCGGTGTTTGGAAACCAGTTGAAGATGGTGAAGAAACCGAACCACACAATGGTTTAGATGTTTACACAACAATAGATAACAATATTCAAGACGTGGCAGAAAGCGCTTTGCAGCGTTGCATGATCAAAAACAATGCAGATAGAGGCTGCGCTATTTTAATGGAAGTTGAAACGGGGGCCATAAAAGCCATTGCCAACTTAACTAAGAATCAAGACAATACTTATACAGAATCCGACAACTATGCCATTAATGATTTTAGTGATCCAGGTTCTACCTTTAAGTTAATCAGTGCCATGGCATTGCTTGAAGACAAACACATTAAAGTGAGTGATACCATAGACATTAATTGGGGATTGTACGATCAAACACTCAAAATGGAGGATTCACATCCGCATCCTATGCGTTTTGCCAATTTCCAATACATTTTTGAAAATTCAAGCAATGTTGGAATCGGTAGAACAGTGCAAAAATACTATAAAAACAAACCCAATCAGTTCATTAAATACGCATTGAACTTGGGCTTGGATAAACCTTTTTTATTTGACATTAAAACCAGACGTTCACCTTTATTCAAAACCCCAAAGAGTAAAACTTGGAGCCATTTGTCATTATCGCATATGAGCATAGGCTATGAAATGGAAGTGAGTCCTTTACAAATCCTTTCGGTATACAATGCAGTGGCCAATAATGGCAAACTCATGAAGCCGTATTTGGTGAGTGAAGTCAAATCGTTTGGCCAAATGGTGAAACACACCACGCCAGTTGTTTTAAATCCCAAAGTTTGCTCAGATTCGACCCTCAAACAGCTTCGTTTCTTATTGGAATCCGTAGTGCAAAAAGGAACGGGTAAAAGTTTAAAAGGATTAGATTATACCGTTGCCGGTAAGACAGGTACCGCTCAAATAGCAAGACCAGATGGTCGTGGCTATGATGAACGCATGCACAAGGCATCGTTTGTTGGGTATTTCCCTGCAGATAAACCCAAATACAGTTGTATTGTAGTGATCAATACACCATCTGCTGATTACTATGGTGGTTCTTTGGCTGGCCCTGTTGTCAAAGAAATTGCAGACAAAATTTACAGTACCAATTTAAGTTTACACAAGCCATTGAAAACGGGTAAAATTCCAAGCTTACCTGAGGTTAAAAATGGCAATCGCCAAGATATTAAATACGTGCTCAACAATATTGGCATAAGCAGTCATCAAATACAAGGGTCTGCAGAAGGCGAGTGGGTAAAGAGCGAGTACAATGTACAATCACTCAACTTAATTGAGATTCCGGTCGATGTTCAACTGGTGCCAGATGTAAAAGGCATGGGGCTTCGCGATGCCATATATCTATTAGAAAACAGAGGTTTAAAAGTTCAAGTTCAAGGCTATGGTCATGTGGTGTATCAATCATTATTGGCCAATTCAAAAGTGGTAAAAGGAGCCACCATACTATTGCAATTACAACCATGAGTCTATCCTTAAAACATATTGCTAATTACAAGGGTGTAAAGGCCATACATGGACCATCTGACCAAACCATTTCTGCTTTGATTTTGGACTCAAGAAAAGTAGAAAAAGGCAGTCTGTTTTTTGCGGTCAAGGGCGTAAGCATTGATGCGCATCAATTCATACCAAAGGCCATTGAGATGGGCGCTGTTGCTATTGTTTGTAGTGATTTGCCCAATACGCTTGTTTCACAGGTTACCTATATTGAAGTGGACGATGTACAACAATCAGTGGGCTACTTTGCCAATGCGTATTACGAACACCCATCGAGTCAAATGACTTTAGTGGGCGTTACCGGTACCAATGGCAAAACCAGCACTTGTACGATGTTGTATGAGTTGTTTACTTCTTTAGGTTATCACTGTGGTTTGATCAGTACTGTTGAATACAAGATTGGTAAAACCACTTATAACAGCACACATACTACGCCTGACCCTATTACCTTATCTGCCTTGATGGCTCAAATGCGCGATGCAGGTTGTACCTATTGTTTTATGGAAGTGAGCTCACATGCAGTGGTGCAAGGGCGAATCAATGGATTGCATTATGCTGCAGCAGTGTTCACCAACATTACCCACGACCATTTGGATTACCATAAAACTTTCGAGAATTATATCAAAGCTAAGAAACAATTCTTTGATCAATTGGATGATACCGCCGTTGCCATAACCAATAAAGATGATCGCAATGGCATGGTGATGTTGCAAAATACTAAAGCCACTAAATACAGTTATGCCTTACAATATCCTGCTGATTTTACTTGCAAAATTTTAGAAAGTGATTTTGAAGGGCTCTTGTTAAAAATTGATCAAGAAGATACCTGGTTCAATTTGGTTGGCAAATTCAACGCCTATAATTTATTAGCAGTCTACTCAACAGCGTTTCTTTTGGGTGTAGACAAATACGATATCCTCACCCATTTGTCAAAACAAGGCAAGGTGAATGGTCGCTTTGAAGTGTATAGAAGTCAAGCTGGTAGAATTGGCATTGTAGATTATGCCCATACGCCAGATGCCTTAGAGAATGTGCTCAGTACCATACAAGCTATCCGCAGTAAAAATGAGCAATTAATTACTGTAGCAGGTTGCGGTGGCGACAGAGATAAAGACAAGCGCCCAATCATGGGAAAAGTTTGTGCTCAAAAAAGTGATAAAGTCATTTTGACCAGCGACAATCCAAGATCTGAAGACCCGAATGCCATCATTCAAGACATGCAAAAAGGGGTAGAGCCAATTGATTATAAAAAAGTGATGAGCATAGTTGACCGCGCTGAAGCCATTAAAACCGCTGTCATCATGAGTCAACCTAGAGACATCATTTTAATAGCCGGTAAAGGGCATGAGACCTATCAAGAAATTAACGGTATTAAACATCCATTCGACGACAGACAAATACTCATTAACCTATTCAAAGATTTTTAAAACATGCTGTACCATTTTTTTACATATCTCGATCAACAATATGACGTATGGGGACTAGGTGTATGGAAATACATCACCTTTAGAATGGGCTTAGCGGTGATTTTATCGCTTACCATTTCAGCGGTATTTGGCAGACGTCTGATCAATGCTTTGCATAAAATGCAAGTATCAGAAACCATTAGAGATTTAGGTTTAGCAGGAGAAGAAAAAAAGAGAGGTACGCCTACTATGGGCGGATTAATCATGTTGGGGGCCATTTTAATTCCAACATTGCTCTTGGCCAGATTGAACAATGTGTATGTATTGCTCATGATCGCGGTAACCATACTGACTGGTCTGATTGGCTTTATAGATGATTACATCAAAGTCTTTAAGAAAGACAAAGAAGGTTTATCTGGTAGATTTAAAATTTTGGGTCAGATAGTGGTTGGTTTAGTGGTTGGATTAACCCTGTATTTTAACAAAGCAGTGGTGGTTACCAAACATTATACGGTCAAACAAGCCGTTGAAAATCAACTCGACACGGCGCATATGCAAAGCCGAATGATTCAAGGGCAGTTGTATTATACTGAAAATGAAAAATCACTTAAAACCACTATACCATTTTTTAAATTTTCAGAGTTTGATTACAACAGTATTTCAGAAGCAGTTGGCTTGAATAGTGATTACGCATGGATCATTTATGTTTTGGTGGTCATATTCATCATTACAGCGGTATCTAACGGTGCCAACATTACTGATGGTATTGATGGTTTAGCGGCCGGTACGTCAGCCATTATTGGGACAACTTTGGGCTTATTCGCCTTTGTGTCTGGTAATATTTTATTGGCCAATTACTTGAACATCATGTACATTCCATTCCTAGGCGAATTGTTTGTATTTGCCGGTGCTTTTGTAGGGGCTTGCATAGGTTTCTTGTGGTACAATAGTTACCCAGCTCAAGTCTTTATGGGAGATACAGGAAGCTTAATGTTGGGCGGTGTTATTGCAGCGCTTGCTATCATAGTACGCAAAGAACTTTTAATCCCTATTCTATGCGGGATTTTCTTAGTGGAGAATTTGAGTGTCATGATTCAAGTGACTTACTTCAAATACACTAAGAAAAAATACGGCGAAGGCAGACGCATTTTCTTGATGTCGCCTATTCATCACCATTATCAAAAGAAAGGATTTCACGAAGCTAAAATCGTTACCAGATTTTGGATAATAGGCATCATACTCGCTGTATTAACCATTATCACACTAAAACTAAGATAAGTCATTTTGAGCAAACGAATCGTCATATTAGGAGCAGGTGAAAGCGGAACTGGTTGTGCTGTATTAGCGCAAAAGCAGGGCTTTGATGTGTTCGTATCTGATGCGGGTATCATTAAAGACAAATACACTCAAGAGCTTTCGGCTGCTGGTATTGCATTTGAATCTGGTGCTCATACAGCTGATTTGATTTTAAATGCAGACGAAATCATTAAAAGCCCAGGTATTCCTGATAAGGCTGAGATGGTTAAAAAAGTCATTGAAAAGGGCATTCCCATCATTTCTGAAATTGAGTTTGCCAATAGGTATACAACAGCCAAACACATTGCGATAACTGGCACTAATGGCAAAACCACAACCACCATGTTGTGTTACCACATCCTAAAAAAGGCAGGATTCAATGTGGGCCTAGGTGGCAATGTTGGCAAGAGCTATGCGCGCCAAGTAGCAGAAGATCATTACGATTATTATGTCTTAGAATTGAGCAGTTTTCAATTAGATAACACTTACCATTTTAAACCACATGTTTCCATTCTATGTAACATTACGCCAGATCATTTAGACCGCTATAACTACGACCTCAAACTCTACATCAATTCTAAGTTTAGAATTTGTATGAATCAGTCCGAAGAAGACTACTTCATTTATTGCGCTGATGATCCCATTACCAAAGAGCACATGAAAGATTACAAAATTCTGGCTCAGTTGCGTCCATTCTCATTCTATACCGAGCAAACCAGTGGCGCTTACGTACACGAAAAACAATTTAACCTATTATACAATTTACCTAAAACCTCTAATCAATTACTCACTATGTTCATTAACGATTTTGCCTTAAAAGGCATTCACAACAGCTACAACAGTATGGCTGCTGCCATTGCTGCCAATGTGCTCAACATTAACAAAGATGTTATCCGCGAAAGTCTGATAGATTTTCAAAATGTGGAGCACCGTTTGGAATACGTTGCCACCGTTGGTGGTGTCGATTTCATCAACGACAGCAAAGCCACTAATGTCAATTCTACTTGGTATGCCCTTGAAAGCATGGATAAACCAGTGGTATGGATAGTAGGTGGTGTAGATAAAGGCAACGACTATACAGCCCTTTTACCTTTAGTTAAAGAGAAAGTAAAAGTGATTGTATGCTTGGGTGTAGACAATCATAAAATACATGAAGCTTTTGGCAAACATGTAGACATTATGCTCAATACCAGCAGTGCAGATGAAGCAGTACTTGTAGCCAAACGTTTTTCAGAAAAAGGCGATGTGGTATTGTTATCACCAGCATGTGCGAGTTTTGATTTATTTGCCAATTACGAAGACAGAGGCTGGCAATTTAAAGCCGCTGTAAAACAATTGTAATCCACTTTAAGCCCTAATCCCATTACTCAACACCATGCAATTTGGTAAATTAAAATTCAGAGGTGACCAATACATTTGGTTTGCAGTGATGTTGTTGTCATTAATAGGATTATTGGCGGTTTACAGTGCTACAGGTTCATTGGCCTTTAAGAAACAAGAAGGCAATACAGAGTATTTTCTGATCCGCCATGTGATGTTTTTATTTGGTGGTTTTTTCCTCATGTATTTTTTTCATCTGTTGGATTATAAGTACTTTTCGAGGATTTCTCAGTTAGCAGTAATCATCGCAGTTCTCTTGTTGATTCTGACTTTATTTATAGGCAATGATATCAATGATGCAAAGCGTACCATTACCATTTTAGGCATCACCTTTCAAAGTAGTGACTTTGCTAAGTTTGCCTTGATCATGTACATTGCTCGGTATTTGTCTTCCAATCAAGAAGCCTTAGGATCGTATAAAGGTATAGGTAAAATCTTGGGCACCATCAGTTTGATTTGCGTGCTCATTATGCCAGAGAATTTGAGTACCTCTTTGGTTTTGTTTTTTACCTGTTCTATGTTGTTGTTTATTGGTAATGCGAGGCTTAAACATTTGGCCTTATTGGCCCTTAGTTTTATAGTTGCAGCCAGTATAGGTTTAGGGATATTAATGAATGCGCCGGAGTCTGTTTTACCTGGTCGGGCAGCTACCTGGAAATCAAGGATAGAAAATTTTAAAGGGACTGATTCATCTGAAAGTTTTCAGACCACTCAAGCGAAAATAGCCATAGTAGGTGGAGGGCTTACTGGCAAAGGGCCAGGCAAGGGCGAACAAAGTGCTTATTTACCTCACCCTTATTCGGACTTTATTTTTGCAGTGATTATTGAAGAATACGGTTTGCTATTTGGCGGATTAACCGTTATTGGCTTGTATTTATTGATTTTATTTAGAGCCATTAGAATAGTATTAAAAAGCCCTAAAGCGTTTGGTGCTTTATTAGGCTTTGGATTGGCCTTTAGTTTGGTTTTACAGGCCTTTATTCACATGGCTGTAGCCACCAGTTTATTTCCTGTTACAGGACTAACCTTGCCGCTGGTAAGTATGGGTGGAACCAGTATTATTTTTACCAGTGCAGCCTTTGGTGTGTTGTTGAGTGTGAGCCGTTCTGTTGAAGAACAAGAAACAGCACCTGAAGCACCAATAGAGAAAGGAGAATCACATGGTACGTAAGGTCATAATATCAGGCGGAGGTACTGGTGGACACATATTTCCAGCAGTGGCCATTGCCAATGAAATTCAATTCCGTTATCCAAATGCTGAGATATTATTCGTTGGCGCTCAAGGAAAAATGGAAATGGAGAAAGTGCCTCAAGCGGGTTATAAAATCATTGGATTGCCAATTGCTGGTTTGCAAAGGCGTTTTACCTTAAGCAATTTTTTATTGCCATTTAAAGTGCTATCGAGTGTGATGAAGGCATTAAAAATCGTTAATGAATTTAAGCCTGATGTAGTCATTGGAGTTGGCGGATATGCCAGTTCAGCTATAGTGTTTGCTGCCTCAGTCAAACGCATTCCAATTTTAATACAAGAACAAAATTCTTACGCCGGATTAACCAATAAATTCCTAGCCAACAAAGCCAAATGTGTTTGTGTAGCGTATCCGAATATGCAAACCTATTTTCCGAAAACGCCTATAGTATTAACTGGCAACCCTGTCAGAGAAACCATATACAAAGCGTTAACAGCCTCTAAAACCGAAGCTAAAACCGCTTTAGGATTTGATCCTCAAAAACCTGTTTGCTTAATCATTGGAGGCAGTTTAGGCGCTAGAACAATCAATCAGGCCATACAAGCCCATGTGCAATTATTGCACGATAATGGTATACAATTGCTTTGGCAAACGGGTCAAAATTTTACTGCCAATATTGATGGTTTATTGGGCATACAAGCCCAAGCGTTTATTCATGACATGGCCACAGCGTATGCGGCAGCTGATATGGTTGTTTCAAGAGCTGGGGCATTATCAATCAGTGAATTAAGTTTATTGAGCAAGCCCTCTATTTTAGTGCCTTCGCCGAATGTGGCAGAAGACCATCAAACAAAAAATGCTATGGCTTTAAGCCAAGTGCAAGCAGCTGTTTTGGTTAAAGATCAAAACGCAATGGCAGAGCTGCACACACAAATGCTCAGCTTATTAAACGACCCAGAGGCATTAAGTCAGTTGAGTCATAACATTGCAGCATTTTCAAAACCCAACGCCATAAAAGACATAGTCACTCAAATTGAACAGATCATATGATGGACTTTAAGCAAATTAAAACAGCTTATTTTATAGGCATTGGCGGTATAGGCATGAGTGCTATAGCGCGATACCTATTGTCTGAAGGCATTGCTGTTTATGGCTATGATAAAACCCGCAATGATTTTACTATACAATTGGAATCAGAAGGGTTTCATATCCATTACAACGACCACATTGATCACATTCCAGAAGCCGTTAAAACAGGGCAAGATGCCATAGTAATATACACCCCAGCCATTCCCAAAGACAATAAAATTTTTAAGTGGTTGAACCAACACCAAATTAGGTTGTACAAACGCGCTGAGGTATTAGGCATCATCTCCAAAAACACATACACCATTGCCGTAGCAGGTACTCACGGTAAAACAACTACTAGCAGTATGGTGGCGCATTTGCTCAATGCATGTAATGTGAATTTCACTGCCTTTTTAGGTGGCATTAGCAGCAATTTTAGCAGCAATTATATTCAAAAGCGCAATGGCAAATCTTTGTTTGCAAAAGACATTATGGTAGTTGAAGCAGATGAATTTGACCGTTCGTTTCTACATCTGCATCCTGATATCGCTATTGTTACTTCAACAGATGCCGATCATTTAGATATATACGGCGAAGCCATAGAAGTTAAAAAGTCATTTCAAATGTTCGTGGATCAGGTTGATCCAAATGGCTACAGCATTATCAACGATACACTTGATTTACACGCGAACTCAAAAAAAATATTATACGGTTCTTCATTGGTAGCCGATGCTAAAATTCAAAAAATACAGGTCAAGGACCATCAGTTTCATTTTGATTACAGTTTCGATAGTGCTGCTATTCATATTGTGAATGCCTTGCCGGGTTTTCATAATGTAGAAAATGCTACAGCTGCTATTACTGCTTGTTTATGCCTTCATTTACCTATGGCAGAATTGACAAAAGCTTGCGCTAGTTTTAAAGGCGTTAAACGCCGTTTTGAATATGTTGTGAATCAGGCAAACAAAGTGGTGATTGATGATTATGCCCATCATCCAACGGAATTGAAAGCCTGTATCAATTCAGTCAGAGAATTGTATCCAAACCATAAAATTACTGGTATTTTTCAACCGCATTTATTCAGTAGAACCAGAGACTTTGTTGATGATTTTGCCGCCGCATTGGATTTATTAGATGAGTGTTGGTTGTTAGATATTTATCCCGCAAGAGAATTGCCAATAGCAGGAATTAATTCGGAATATTTGGCCCTTAAAATGCAAAAAAATCCGTTGTTAATGGTCAAAGATAATGTGCTAAAACACTTGCAACAAGAGCAACCTGAACTCTTACTCATATTAGGCGCCGGAGACATTGATCAATTGGTAAAACCCATAAAAGACATCTATGAAAAAGTTCATTGATTTTTGGAGAAATACCACGCGTTGGAGGAACATTTTATGGGTGGTCATTGGCCTGTTTTTGCTCTTTGCTTTTTTAGCTATAAAACAGACTTCAGAGGCCTTGAAAATTAATAGTATCGAAGTGGCCATTGATCAAACTGTTGATTTGTCTTTTATTGATTCCAACAAGGTCTTAGACATTGTCAGGGAAGTGGTTAAAACACCCATCATTGGCAGTTCCAAAAAGCAGTTTAATTTGGCCTTGGTTGAACGCCGTTTAGAAGCTTATCCTTTCATTGATAGAGCCGATGTGGTTATTGACTTTTCAGGTAAGCTCTTGATCAAAATTATACAAAGAGCACCCATACTCAGAGTTATCAATGCACAGGGTGTGAGTTACTATGTAGCAAATAATGGATACAAGATGCCCCTGCATTTTGACTTCACACCAAGGGTTATGGTGGCCACTGGTAATATCACTGAAACCCTTGTAGATTCGGCCTTTGTGAAGAGTCCTATGCTCAAGGATTTGCTATTGATTGCCAACTACTGTACTGCTAATGAATTTTGGAGGGCTCAAATTGAACAATTGTTTGTAGATAATTATAACGACATTTTATTGATTCCTAAGGTAGGAAATCATAGTATTGTATTTGGTTCTGCCGAACATTTAGACAGCAAATTTGCACGCTTACTAACCTTCTACAAAAAGGGATTAAATGCAGTTGGTTGGCAAAAGTATCAGCAAATTAATTTGAAGTTCGAAGGCCAAATAGTAGCAGAAAAACAAAAGTATATTTTTACACCTAAAACAGACAGCACTAGTAACATACAATAACATATGGCAAAAGAATTAATAGTAGGCTTAGATATCGGAACAACAAAGGTTTGCGCAATTGTTGGACAAAGAAACGAAAATGGTAAAATCAACATTTTAGGGGTTGGTTCACAACCGTCAATGGGTGGCGTTATGCGCGGCGAAGTGACGAATGTGGCCCGAACTGTTGAAGCCATCAAAGGCGCCATTGCCAACGCTTCAAGAGTATCTAACGTTGAAATTGCCAATGTGTTGGTTGGTATAGCTGGTGAGCACATCAGAAGCTTCCAACAAAGCGGTGTCAGAATTAGACAAAATGCGGAATTAGAAATTAACAAGGCGGAATTGCAAGATATGAACAAAGAGCAATTCAGAACGGCCATTGATCCGGGCTCTAAAATTTTGCACGCATTTCCTCAAGAATACATTATTGATTCCAAACAAGTTACCATGGCGCCAGAAGGTATGATGGGTTCTAAATTAGAATGCAAATACCATGTGATTACAGGCCGAATGAATGCAGCTAAAACTATTGTGAAATGTGTTGAAGATGCTGGCTTATCTGCTGCTGATATTGTAGTTGAACCAATTGCTTCAGCCTTTGCTGTGTTAACTGAAGAAGAACTTCAAACAGGCATAGCCATAGTGGATATCGGTGGTGGTACCACAGACTTAGCAATATTCTATGGCGGTAAAATTCGCCATACTGCAGTAATACCATTTGGTGGTGAAATCATTACCCAAGACATCGTTGAAGCTTTCAGCATTTTGCCAAAGCAAGCTGAATTGATTAAAGTTAAATACGGACATGCTTTACCAGAAGGAACGCGCAGCAATGTGATCATTACCGTTCCGGGTATTGGCGATAGAAAACCTAAGCAAATTTTAGAGAAGAATTTAGCCTATGTGATCAATGCTAGAATGAAAGAAATTTTAGGCTTGGTCAACGATGAAATTAAAATTTCAGGTTACAAAGATAAACTCAATTTAGGGGTTGTATTAACGGGTGGTGGCGCTCAGTTAAAAGACATTTCTAACTTAGCAGAATTTGTATTGTCATGTGAAGCTAAAATCGGCATGCCTGATCCACACTTAGGCAGTGGTTTGGTTGATGAAGTGAAGAGTCCAATGTTTGCAACCTGTATAGGATTGGTGTTAAAAGGCTGTTCAGACTTGGATCCATTGCCAGCTGAAAATCAGTTGAAACCAAATCCAAAAGAACAATCAAATGGCGGTAACATATTCAAAAATCTCTTTGTCAACTTTAAAGTTTGGATGAAAGATGACAAAGCAATGGGCGATTATGAGCGTTAATTGATATAAGCACACATAACAAATGAGCATAAATTTTAACAATTATTTTGATCTAGAACTCCCTAAAGAACAATCATCAATCATTAAAGTGTTTGGTGTTGGAGGAGGTGGTAGCAATGCTGTTACCTATATGTACAACAAAGGTATTTCCGGCGTTAATTTTTATATCTGCAACACAGATGCGCAACACTTGGAGCGCAGCTCGGTGCCGAATAAAATTCAATTGGGCAGCAAACTTACTGAAGGCCTAGGTGCTGGCGGTGATCCTGCTTTCGGCAAACAATGTGCACTTGAAAGCATAGAGCAAATTGAAAATGCGCTCAGACACAATACCAAAATGGTATTCATAACAGCGGGCATGGGTGGTGGAACAGGAACAGGTGCTGCGCCAGTGATTGCTCAAAAGGCAAGATCAATGGGCATATTGACTGTGGCAATTGTAACCAGACCATTCACCAATGAAGGCCCTGAAAAAACCAAAAAAGCGGAGTTGGGTATAGCTGATATTAAGCCACATGTGGATGCCATTTTAGTCATCAATAACCAAAGAATACTTCAGATGTTTTCAAATTTAAGAATCACTGAAGCCCTAGGTAAAGCAGATGATGTTTTATACATTGCCGCCAAAGGTATTGCAGAAATCATTATTAAAGAAGGCTTATTCAATGTGGACTTTAGGGACGTTAAAACAGCCTTAGAAGGCAGTGGAAGAGCCATTATGGGAATAGGTTCATCTATGGGTGACGACAGAGCCCTTAAAGCTTCGCAAATTGCATTAGAATCGCCATTACTTGACGAAAACAGCATAGAAGGGGCTAAACACATTCTATTGAATATTAGCTATGGCAATGAAGAGCCATACACAGCAGAGGTTGATGCCATATTAGCTTATTTCCAAAATCAAGCTGGACAACGCGCCAATCTAAAATATGGTTTGATTCAAAACAATAACCTCGATAAAGAACTTGAAATTACTGTGGTTGCCACAGGTTTTGACAACAACAATAACTTCGTTATTTCTGATACAGATTTTGAGGCCAGCGGGGCGTTAGAAATTGATTTAAGTGAAACTGTGCAACAAACAGTTGTGAATCCTATTGCCAACAATATCAATGCGGATTTGTTCAATCCGCAGCCTGTTGCGCCAACACCGCAACCAATCATTCAAGAAACGTCAAGAACGGTTAATCTTACAGATCCTTCAACGCCTGCTTATTTAAGAATGGGCGTTACCCTTGAGAACATTTCAACGGATGTAGAAATGTCAAACATTACCCTTGAAGACGATCAAAACAAACCTGGCATTCGTTTTAAAGACAGTGGCAATAAATATTTGCACGACAACGTAGATTAGTTCTGTTTTCTCTAATTATGGGTAGGTTTTTATTGGGGTGTTTATGTTTGCTTATTACCATTAAGGCATTCGCGCTTCAACCCATCATCCCCCAATTTAAAAAAGGGCAGTGTTTCTTTTATTGGGGCTATAACAGAGGTTTTTTCAGTGCATCGGATATTCATTTTAAAGGCAATGATTACGACTTTACATTAAAGCAGGTTAAAGCCAATGACAGACAATCTAAATTGGCGGCTGATCCCTACTTAAAAATCGATCAAATTACCATTCCTCAGTACAATTATCGTTTGGGGTTTTGCTTGACTGATCAATACGCTGTATCCTTTGGTTTTGATCATATGAAGTATGTAATGAATCAAAATCAAACGGTTAAAATGAGCGGCTACATTCACGATACGAGCTCAATATACCAAGGAGAATTCAATGATCAATCGGTGGTTTTAAGCGGTAATTTTTTGGAATTTGAGCACACCGATGGTTTAAATTATTTGAATGCAGAAATTACCAGAACAGACGGCTTATTGGCATTCAACAAACAGTTTCAATTGAATATGGTGAGCGGCCTTGGCGCAGGGTTTATGTATCCGCGCACCCGTTGTATTTTAATGAATAAAAACTTGAATGATCAATGGCATGTATCTGGTTATGGCTTATCATGCAACCTCGGCGTTAACTTAAGTCTTGGCAAACATTTTTACCTGCAATCTGCTGCTAAAATGGGTTGGATCAATATGCCCAACATAGTAGTATCTGGTTTCAAAGCTGATCGTGCCAGTCAATACTTTTCGTTTTTACAAACACAGATTCTTTTGGGTTATCGCTTCCGTTTGTAAGCACTTTTAAACGTTTAAAGACCGCTTGAGCAAATAGTTAAAATTAATTTTATGCTATGGCTCAACACAATCAATTAGGACAATACGGTGAGCGCTTAGCGCTTCAATTTTTGCAGGCCAAAGGCTATGCTATTTTAGAACAAAATTGGCGTTCATCTCGCAATGAAATAGACATCATTGCCCGCTATCAAGATCTCTTAGTAGTGGTAGAAATCAAAACCCGTCAAACAGAGAAATACGGCGCCCCAAGCGCGTTTTTGTCTGCTCAGCAACAAGTGCATCTATCAGAAGCTATTGAGGCCTATATCGATGAAAAATCTCCTCAATTTAAAGGCATTCGCTATGATATCATTTCTATCATTACCAATACTTTTGGAGAATCCATAGAACATTTTGAAGATGCTTTTTGGCCTGATAATTTAAATGTGTTTAGTATGGAATAGGGAGCATTTGTTATTCTCGATAGAATTCAACAAATTCGCAGGTATCGTTTTATGTCTATGAAAAAAATCATTTTATTCAGTTGCCTATTAAGTTTGGCTATGTCTTGCGGCAGTTCTAAATCAGAAGAACAAGAAGCTAAAGAGAGAGACAGTATGGACAATGCACAAGAAGCCATCAATCAGAAGTATGTAGATTCTATCATGAATGCAGACATGAATGCTACAGAAAGCATTGATTCTTCAGCTCAGTAAAACGCCATTATAAAGGCATAAAAAAACCGCCTTTAAAAGCGGTTTTTACTATTTTAGTATGCCCTTAGGCTTATTGAAACATTAATACCGGTTCTTCTAAATACGATTTAAGGGTATTTAAGAATTTAGAACCAACAACACCATCCACCACTCTGTGGTCGCAACTTAAAGTGACCTTCATGATATTGGTTTTAGCAATTTGACCATTCACAATGCCTACAGTTTCTTTAACACCGCCAACGGCTAAGATACAAGCATCAGGTGGGTTAATGATGGCTGTAAATTCCTCAATACCAAACATCCCTAAATTAGAAATGGTAAAGGTGTTGCCAGTCCAATCTACTGGTTGTAATTTTTTCTCTTTAGCTTTCGCTCCAAATACTTTGATTTCGTTACTGATATCAGTTAAGCCTTTTTGATCGGCAAACTTAACCACTGGCACCAATAAGCCATCTTCAACCGCCATAGCCACACCAATGTGGATGTGGTGATTGAATCTGATTTTAGTGCCTAACCAAGAAGCATTTGCCCATGGATGTTGTCTTAAGGCCATTGCGCTGGCTTTCACAATCATATCGTTAACAGATACTTTTGAGTTAGCAGCTTGGTTAATGGCAGCTCTTGCAGACAATGCTTTGTCCATGTTGATTTCCATGGTTAAATAGAAATGCGGTGCGGTGAATTTGCTTTCAGCTAATCTGCCGGCAATGGTTTTACGCATTTGAGACACATTGATTTCCTCATAGCTTTCTTTGCCAACAATAGGGGCTGCTTTTGATAAGCTTGAACCACCTTTGAATTGTTCAACATCACTTTTAACCACTCTGCCATTCTCACCAGAACCTTGAATGCTACTGATGTCTATGCCTTTTGCTTCAGCTAATTTCTTAGCTAAAGGAGAGGCCAATACCCTTGAACCGCTTGAGCTGTTAGTGTTCACAACCGGTGCTTCTACAACTGGAGCTGCTGCTTCAACTGCTGGGCTTGCTGTTTTTTCATTGCTGGAGCTGGCTGCTGGAGCAGGTGCAGCTGATAATAAAGCTGCAAAATCTTCGCCTGCATTACCAACAATGGCTATGATGCCATCTACAGGCACTGCGTCACCTTCGTTGATGGCAAAATGAAGAATGGTACCTTTCTCGTAATTTTCGAGGTCCATGGTGGCTTTATCGGTTTCTACTTCCGCTAAAATATCACCACTTTTAATGGTATCACCTACTTTGAAATTCCATTTTCTGACAACACCTTCAGTCATGGTGTCACTCATTTTGGGCATTTTGATTGCTACCGCCATAATTTTGTTAATGTCTGCAAACCTACTAATAAAGAAGCAAAAGAACAATATAAAAATCTGTCTTGTAACGAGGGCTTATAGGCCATCATAATCTGTTTTGTCTTTGTTTTTTGTTTAAAGATTCAACAGGAATTAAGCCTTTAGCTTTAGGGATTTTCCCTTATTTTTGCCTTCGACCATGAAAAAACTGACTTATTTATGCTTGGCCATTGGCCTATGTTTTCAAGCTGTTCAAGCGCAAACAGAAACCGCGCATATTCATTACTTATCTGATCCTGATGCCGCAGAGCGTCAGCACAGTGTAGACATTCAGCACATGAAGGTGCAAGTGTCTTTTAAGCCTGAGGCAGCAACTGTTTTGGGTAAAGTGACCCATCAATTTGTGACCATACAAAACCATATTGACACTTTGTTTTTTGATGCGCCTGGCATTCAAATCCATTCAGCTTTATTAGATGGTTTGCCAGTGCCGTTCACTATTCAACCTGATGGGGTGGTGGTGCGTTTCACCAAGTCTTTGATGTGGGATGAACAACACAGCATTGTTTTTGAATACACCGCTATGCCAAAAAAGGGCATATACTTTATCGGATGGAATCAACCGGAGAACAAGCAAGCACCAGATATCAATTATATCCGCAAACAAATTTGGACCCAAGGTCAAGGCATAGACAACCGCCATTGGATTCCGATGTACGATTGCATGAACGATAAGTTCACGACTGAAACGGTTGTTACTATTCCGCTTCAGTACAAATGTTTGTCGAATGGCAAATTGGTGTCTAACACAGACAATGGCACCGGTACTGCTACATGGCATTATCAGTTGGAAAAGCCTCATGCTGGTTATTTATTGATGTTGGGCATAGGCGATTACGCCATCAAATCAACTACTACCAAACGCGGTACGCCAGTGCAGTTTTGGTATTACCCAGAATTCAAAGACCGTGTTGAAACCACTAGTTTGTACACTGAGAGAATGATAGAATTGCTCGAAGATGAAACGGGCACGCCCTACCCTTGGGGCTCCTATTCGCAAATCATGGTTCAGAACTTTTTATATGGTGCCATGGAAAATACTTCAGCCACCATCTTTGGTGATTTCTTTACTGTTGATGCCAGAGGCTTTAAAGACAGAAATTACATGGGGGTCAATTGCCATGAATTAACCCATCAATGGTTCGGTGATTTGATTACCGCTCGCAGTGGAAACGACGTTTGGTTACAAGAAAGCTTTGCTACCTTTTTCCCTAAATTGTTTTTCCAATGGTTAGAAGGCGATGATGCCTATCAATGGGCTATGAGAGGCGAATACAATTCCGCCTTAGCTCAAAGTGAAAAAGACAACTTCCCAGTGCGTCATACCAAAGGCGGAACAACCAGATTATACCCTAAGGGCAGTGCGGTTTTGGGTATGTTGCGCTACCAATTGGGTCCGGAGAATTTTACCAGATTTATACAACATTATTTGTCCGTTAATGGCTTTAAAAATGTAGAGTCTTGGGACTTTCAAAAAGCTTTAAAAGACAAACTTGGTTTGAACTACGATTGGTTTTTTGATCAATGGATACACAGAGGAGGTGAGCCGCATTACAAAGTGAGCTATACCACTCAAAACAATCAAGTTTTAGTGAACATTGCGCAAACCCATAAGACGGATGGTCATGTAAGGTATTTTAAAATGCCAGTTGATTTCGCTGTGTATTATAAGAATGGTCAAGTAGACCGTAAAACCGTTTGGGTAATGGACAGTGCACAACAAACCATTGCATTGCCTAAAGCCAATGCCGATATTGATTTTGTTTTGTTTGATGAGCAAAATAAAGTGATGAAGAAAATGGACTTTGCTAAGAGCCCTTCAGAATTGATGGCTCAGGCGGCAAAAGCCAAATACATGATTGACCGTTATGATGCTGTTGCGGCCATGAAAGATTTGCCAATCAAAGACAAACAAACCTTGTTAATGGCGCGTTTTACAGCAGAAAAACACCCAGCTATTCGCGCTGAAATTGCCAAACAATTAGCCAATCAACCAAAGCACAAGTTGTTTGCTTTGATCATTAAGGATACAAAAGCGGAGGTTAAAAACGCCTTTATCGCAGCAGATACTTTGGTGCTTGATCACGTTGCTCTATACGAACAATTGCTCAAAGACAGCAGTTATTCTGTGGTAGAAAATGCGCTCGATAAATTGGTGAACGCCAGCAAAGTTGCCCCTGCGGTTAAAATCAAAGCCCTTGCTTCAGTGAGTACAGTATCTGGTCAGAACAACAATGTGCATTGCAAATATTTAGAACACAGCATAGCCCAAAAAGTGAATGTTGATCCTAACCTTGAAGCCCTAACTGTTTTATGCGGCCCTAACTATGAATTCAGGACCCGTGTAGCCGCCGCTCAAGCCATTAAGCGTTTGAATGTGTTTTCGCCAAAAATTGCCGAGCATTTAATCGAAGCTTGTTTAACTTATAACAGCAGATTATATGGCCCTTGTTCTGATGTTTTGAAGACATTGAAAAAGCAAAATGACTACAATGTCGTGTTGCAAAATGCCATTCAAGCCATGGGTGCAGAGCAACAAAGCACGCTTAAAAATTTAGGACTAAAGGACTAAGTCTTCGACCAAGGCTCAGCGCTTTCTGAGGTTTCTTAAAACAAAAACCTATCTTTGTGGTTATATTTTTAATAAGCCTTAAACACTTTGGATACCCATCAAACTTCACAAAGGAAGAAAGACCATATTGAATTGGCGTTTTTGTCGCAAATTAGTGGCAATGATGCGCGTTTCAATTATGAGCCATTGATGGCTCCACACCCCAATAAAGCCTTGCCTGTAGCTAGTATAGCCGGCAAAACCATGCGCTTGCCAATTTGGATCAGCAGCATGACAGGTGGTACAGCAATGGCCGCTACCATCAATCAAAATTTGGCCAAAGCTTGTGCAGAGTTTGGTATGGGATTGGGTTTAGGCAGTTGCAGAATTTTACTGCACAATCAAGACTATCTAAAAGATTTTGACGTAAGGCATTTAATGGGCGATCAGCCTTTATTTGCCAATTTAGGAATAGCCCAAATTGAGCATCTTATAGCCGAAGGTCAATTAAGTCAAGTTACTACTCTCATTAAGCAATTGCAAGCCGATGGTTTAATCATTCATATCAACCCATTGCAAGAATGGTTGCAACCAGAAGGCGATGCCATTCGTCAGGCGCCAATTGATACCATCAAGCGCTTTTTGGATGCTATGGATTGCAAAGTCATCGTAAAAGAGGTTGGTCAAGGCTTTGGTCCCAAATCGATGAAAGCGTTGTTAGAATTGCCTTTGGAAGCCATTGAATTTGCAGCCCATGGTGGTACTAATTTTTCTGCCATTGAATTACACAGACAAACCGAACTGGCTCAGCAACAATGGTTGCCGGTTCAACACATAGGGCACACCGCAGGCGAAATGTTAGAGAACC
>JAURIG010000149.1 GCA_030832905.1 Bacteroidota bacterium | reverse complement strand
CCTTGAGCACATCAAAACTTTACTGAAAAATCAAGCCATGCCCTTAGAGCAATTACTAAGTCAAATTGACAGCGAACAAAGGACAGAATATTTGCATATATTGCGGTGGTTAAAAGAACAGAATTGGGTTGCTGAAGACAGCAACGGACTATGGCATTGGCAACACACAAAATCGTAAGCATTGGCATCACTGGTAGTATACACACAGACCAGCGCATACAACGAATTGCCAATACACTTGCTGAACACCATTACCAGGTAAATATATACCACAGACCCAAACGCCCAAGCAGCATTGATAGCACTTTATTTGCTGGCAAATCCATTCACATCATCACCCTACAACCTGGCGTTCAAACAGGGCCTTTGTTTTATTTGTTTTACAACTTTGTATTGTTTTTTAAACTCTTGTTTAAAGCCAGCGATGCCTATTACGCCGTTGATGCAGACACCCTTCCTGCCTTTACGTTATTAAGCCAATTAAAAGGCGCACCTATGGTATACGATGCCCACGAATATTTTAGCGAAGTACCCGAGCTCAGTGGCAAACAATTTAAAAAAGCCATTTGGCATAAGGTGGTTAGCATTGGCAGTCGTCAGGCAAAACTCAATTTAACCGTTGGCCCTGCCTTGGCAAAAGCCTTAAGCGAACGATACAAAGTACCCTTTGTCAGCATTCGAAATCTGCCCTATGCGCAAACCACAAGCCCTACTGAACCAAGCAATGAACGCATTATCATTTATCAGGGCGCATTGAACAAAGGCCGCATGTTAGAAACCCTCATTGAGGCCATGCCGGACTTACCCAATTACACTTGTTGGATCATTGGCGAAGGTGATTTAAGTGAATCGTTGAGAACACAAGCTAAGGGCATTCCCAACATAGTCTTCAAAGGCTTGCTTACCCCAGCAGAACTCAAGGCCATAACCCCATTAGCTTACGTGGGATTTAACTTATTAGAAGCAGCTGATAGCCTTAGTTACCATTACTCTTTGAGCAATAAATTTTTTGATTACATACAAGCGGCAGTGCCGTCGGTATCATCTGCCTTACCTGAATACATAGCCTTGAATGAAAGCTATCAATCAGGGGTTTGTATTCCGAATGATAAACAGGCCTTTATTGAGTTGTTAAAATCTTGGGAAGCTGCACCTGAAGTGCATCAAAAATTAAAAGAAAACGCTAAGTTTGCTGCCCAAAGTTTAACTTGGGAAAACGAAGCTAAACTGTTTATCAAAGCCTTTCAAATTTGAGCCTAAAACACTTGCATATAGTCGCTTTTGATGTGCCCTTTCCGGCAGATTATGGTGGCGTGATTGATGTGTTTTACAAAATAAAATCTTTGCATGCCTTAGGCGTTAAAATCACTTTGCATTGTTTTGAATATGGCAGAGCTGAAGCGCCAGAACTCTTGCAATATTGTGAGCAAGTATACTATTACAAGCGCCGCAAATACCGCAATCCATTTATGGGCAATTTGCCGTATATCGTTTCAACTAGAGACGACGAAACCTTGCTCGAAAATTTATGCAAAGACAACGCACCCATTTTATTTGAAGGCTTACACACCACCTATTTTATTGGGCATTCAGCGCTTAAAGAGCGTTTTAAACTGATCCGCAACCACAACATTGAGCATGAGTATTATAAGAATTTGGAGCAAGTTGAAACCAATTACTTCAAAAAATACTTTTTCAGAAATGAAGCAGATCATCTCAAACAATACGAGGCCGTTATTGCCATAGCCAATAAGGTATTGGCCATATCGCCAGCAGACCATTTATATTTAAACGCCACTTACAAGAATTCAGTCTTGATTCCAGCCTTCCATGCTCAAGACCAAGCCCAATTACCAAGTGGAAAAGGCGACTTTATTTTATACCACGGTAATTTAGGCGTGGGCGAAAACAACCATGCTGCCTTGTATTTGGCCAAATCTGTTTTTCCAAAGCTCAAAATGCGTTGCGTGATTGCTGGCAATAATCCCAGCGATGAACTTAAAAAGGCGTGTGAAGCCCATCCTCATATTGAATTACACAACGATTGGAGTAACGAAGCCATTATGCAGGCCATACAAGCGGCTCAAATCAATGTGTTGCCAACCTTTCAAGGCACAGGCGTAAAATTAAAATTATTAAATGCGCTTTACAATGGGCGTTTTTGCGTGGTCAATCCTACTATGGTCAAGCACACTGGGCTCGAAGACACTTGCATAATTTGTGAGCAAGCTGACGATATGGTAATTGCTATCAACCAATACTTCACCCTGGAATTTGATGCTAACGCAGCAGCTCAAAGATTGCAAGTGCTTGCCAAAAGCCCCTATAACAATCAAGTAAATGCACAAAAATTGCTAGCTTTATTGCCTTGAAAACAGCCTTAAAACCTATACAAAAAAAACAATATTTTCTGTTATTTTTGTGTGGTGAGCATTTGGCCAAAGCAACAGATTAAACCTAAAGGATACCGATACATTCCAAGGTATTTCAATGCGTCTAAAACGCAATTAGACAATGGCCAAACAACCAACAGTTCTACTTTCCATTTCAAACGCAATCAAAAATCATTAGGCTTAGTGAAAGAATGGAAACTGTTATTGAGCTTGTTCGCACTCATTCTTGTCTTTATTAGTATTCTTCAATCGCCAGTGTTTTTGACCTTGGTTAAACGTTTA
>JAURIG010000148.1 GCA_030832905.1 Bacteroidota bacterium | reverse complement strand
TAAGTGGGTATTTTTTGGTGCAAACTGTTGTATTGTTTTTTCACATAAACTGGCGCCAAGCCTTCGCTGAACAGCCCTGCTACCTGTATAGAATCTGCTAATTTTAAGAGGTTACCATTCTTTTTAATCAAATGGTATTTACCTTGTTTCATCACCATTAAATGTCCATCTTGGAAATGGCCATTTGAGGTATCAAAAGCTATGGTTGGCACTATGTTACCAAAACTATTGATGATGTGTAAAGTCTTATTGAAAGAGACTACAGCCAAGCCTTCAGAGAAAGATTCAGCAGCATCAAATGTTCTATTAAATACAGTTTGACCTTGGTGGTTGATATACTCACATTGACCATTGGCTAATACCACATTACAAAAACCATTGGCAAATTGACCGTGGGCTTTATAGGTGTTTGATATTTTTTCGCCCTTCTCATTGATGAGGTGGTACAAACTATCCTTATAAACAAAGGCTGATCCATTCTCGAATCTGTCTGTAAAGTCATAAACCATGGGGATTTTAAGCCGCAGATTGCTATCAGCATAACCCCAGATATTATTGATTCTAAAAGGAATTAATTGGGCCATACATTGGCCACCAACAATCAAACATAAAAACAGAATGCGGAAGTTCATGGAGTATAAGACCCGTTTTTTACATTAAGGTTGCTTGATGGCGGAACAAATCTCAACTAAAACACTATTGGTACTTTTGGGGTGAATAAAAGCAATGGATTGTTGATCTGCGCCAGGCTTAGCTGCTGAATGAATCATGTCAAAACCTTGGCCCAAAAGGCGTTCAATTTCAGTGTTGGTATCGTTTACGCCAAAGGCAATATGGTGAATGCCTTCGCCTTTTTTTTCAATAAATTTGGCAATTGGACTTTCAGCATGGGTGGCCTGAAGCAATTCTATTTTGGTTTCACCTACCATAAAAAAACTGGTGATCACACCTTCGCTCTCAACGATTTCCATTTTATAGGGTTGGACGTTAAGCAGTTGGCTAAATAAGGCATTGGATTGTTCAATATCTTTTACAGCTATTCCAATGTGCTCAATTTTATTCATAGTACAAAAATGCTCTAATCCTATTGGATTTACAAGCAGAATCGGAATTTTTAAACCAGTCAATTTTATAGATATTCTCGATAAAGATTTCAATAAAAATTGTTGATTTTTGAGTTCTTTGGCTTAAATTTGCATCTTAGAATTAGTCTAAATAAGAATTATGTTAAAACTGCCAATATACCTTGACAACAATGCTACCACACCCATGGACCCAAGAGTACTTGAGGCCATGTTGCCATACTTTACAGAGCATTTTGGCAATGCGGCTAGCCGAAATCACAGTTTTGGTTGGCAGGCAGAAGAGGCAGTTGATTATGCCAGAGAGCAAATAGCTAAATTGATTCATGCGGATGCTAAAGAAATCATTTTCACTAGCGGTGCTACAGAATCTAATAACTTAGCCATCAAAGGTGTTTTTGAAATGTATGCTGAGAAAGGCAATCATTTTATTACCGTTACGACTGAACACAAAGCCATTTTGGACACCTGTAAACACATTGAAAAATTAGGGGCAGAGGTAACTTACTTAGAACCTGCAACTGATGGCTTAATTACAGTTGAACAAGTAGCAAGTGCTATAAAACCTAATACAGTATTGGTAACAGTCATGTATGCCAATAACGAAATTGGGGTCATTCAACCAATCAAGGCCATTGCTGAATTGTGTAAATCAAAAGGTATCTTATTTCATACCGATGCCACTCAAGCAGTAGGCAAAATTCCTGTAGATGTTATGGCGGATGGCATAGATTTGATGAGTTTTACGGCTCACAAAATGTATGGTCCTAAAGGCGTGGGTGCATTATACGTTAGACGCAAAAATCCAAGGGTTAAAGTAACAGCCCAAATGGATGGTGGCGGCCACGAACGCGGTATGCGCAGTGGTACAATCAATGTGACTGGTATAGTTGGTTTTGGCAAAGCATGCGAATTGTGCCAACAAGATATGGCGCAAGACACTGAACGCATCATTAAAATGCGCAACAGACTTGAAGCTTCTCTTTCAGAATTAGAAGAATCATACATCAATGGCAATATTGAGCACCGTCTACCACATCTTAGCAATATGTCTTTTAAGTATGTTGAAGGCGAAGGCTTAATTATGGGTGTAAAAAACATTGCAGTTTCTTCTGGTTCAGCTTGTACCAGTGCTAGTTTAGAGCCAAGTTACGTATTAAAAGCATTGGGCCTTGATGATGAATTGGCGCACTCTTCACTCAGATTTGGTCTTAGCAGATTTACCACAGACGAAGAAATTGACTACGCTATCAACCACGTTAAAGAAGCAGTTATAAAACTCAGAGAAATGAGCCCACTTTGGGAAATGTTTAAAGAGGGCATTGACCTCAAAACCATTCAATGGGCAGAACATTAATTAACAATACTATTAAAACAAAAATATTATGGCATATTCAGATAAAGTCATCGATCATTACAGCAATCCAAGAAACATTGGAACACTTGACAAAGCTAGTAAACAAGTAGGAACTGGTTTGGTTGGCGCACCAGAGTGTGGCGACGTTATGCGTTTGCAAATTGAAGTAGATGAAGTGACTGGCATCATCAAAGATGCTAAATTCAAAACCTTTGGTTGCGGAAGTGCAATTGCTTCTTCAAGTTTAGCTACTGAGTGGTTAAAAGGTAAAAGCGTTGATGAAGCTTTGCAAATTG
>JAURIG010000147.1 GCA_030832905.1 Bacteroidota bacterium | reverse complement strand
TTGTTCTTGATTTTTTTGAGTCATGAATCAATGTATCCAATGGCCAATGCTTTGCGAAAGTTTTGGGCTTGGACAACTATAATCTTAACCGCTTCTTGGCCCATAATCAAGTATTCCAAAGAACAGTTTTCAACGCCTTGTGTGTTTGTGGCCAATCATACTTCCTATTTAGACATTGTTGTTTTGGGCTTATTTGCCCCTTTGAAAGTATGTTTCATTGGTAAATATGAGTTAGCTAAAATTCCTTTGTTTGGGATCTTCTTCAGAACGGTTGATATTGCCGTTAAAAGAGAATCCATTAAAGATGCTCACAGAGCTTTTGAAGAAGCTAAAGCGCGTTTGGCAAAAGGTTATAGTGTTTTGATTTTTCCTGAAGGCACCATTTGGAACAGAACCCCAGAAATTAAACCCTTTAAAAATGGGGCATTTAAAATGGCCATTGAAGCCAAGGTGCCCATTGTGCCCATTAGTTTCTTGAACAATTTTAAACGTTTGCCCGATGAGAAATTTGAATTCTATCCGGGCCTTATAAGATGTTCTATTCATCGGCCAATCCTAACCAATCATCTAAATGATGCTGATGCGGACCAATTAAAAGATGAAATTTACCAAACCATTAGACAAGATTTAATCCAAAACCATATACTTCATGAAGATCACAGATGAAAAAATCGATCAACTAGCACATTTGGCTAGACTTGAATTTGACGATACGACCAAACAAAGTATTCGCCAGGATTTAGAAAACATGTTAAAGTTTGCTGAGTCTTTGAATCAAGTTGATACTACTGGGGTAGAGCCATTGATTTACATGACCAATACCCAGAACAATGTTAGGACAGATGAAGTGGTTCAATCTTATACTAAAGATGAATTGTTAAAGAATGCGCCTAAAAAAGATTCTGATTATTTTAGGGTGCCAAAAGTGATAGACCAAAACAAATAATTTGCAAAAACTCATTGACATAAAAGGTGTTCAGAAGGTCTACACGGTAGGCCATGAAAAAGTATACGCCTTAAAGCAAATTGACTTAGAAATATACAAAGGAGAGTATGTGGCTTTAATGGGTCCATCGGGTTCAGGTAAGTCAACGCTCATGAATATCATTGGCTGTTTAGATGTGTTTTCTGAAGGCCAATACATCTTAAATGACACCAATGTCAGCAGCATGACAGAAAACGCCTTGGCCGAAGTCAGGAATAAAGAAATTGGTTTCGTGTTTCAGACGTTTAATTTATTGCCAAGAATGTCTGCACTGGAGAATGTAGCCTTGCCTTTAGTCTATGCTGGTTGGAACAAAAAAGACCGCTTAGCCAAAGCACAAGAAGTGCTTACAAGTGTAGGCCTTCAAGACAGAATGTTGCACAAACCCAATGAATTATCAGGCGGTCAAAGGCAACGTGTGGCAGTGGCTCGCGCTTTGGTGAATAACCCAAGTATATTATTAGCAGACGAACCCACAGGTAATTTGGACACCAAAACGTCCATTGAGATCATGCAATTGTTCAAAGACATTCATGCCAAGGGCAATACCATCATTCTTGTTACACACGAAGAAGACATTGCACAACATGCCAAACGAATAGTGAGAATTCGCGACGGAAAAGTGGAATCAGATCAAATTAACGCGCAATTCGAACAAAAGTAAGATTCGATTGTTTCTTAATCATACGTATGAAAATTTACACCAAAAACGGCGACAAAGGTCAAACCTCTTTAATCGGAGGCGATAGAGTATCAAAGCATCATGTGCGCATAGAAGCTTATGGCACCATTGATGAATTAAACTCCCATATCGGTTTGTTGAGGTCTTTTGTGTCGGATGAATTGAACAAACATTTACTCTCTGAAATTCAAGACCGTTTATTCACCTTAGGCAGTTTGTTGGCTTCAGCACCTGGTAGTAAAATGGTAGTACCTGATTTAAAAACCAGCGATATTGAAATGCTCGAAACAGCCATCGATACCATGAATGAAGCATTGCCTGAATTAAGAGCGTTTATATTGCCAGCTGGTAGTGCAGAAATCGCTCATACCCATGTGGCCAGATGCGTTTGCCGCAGAGCAGAACGTTTAATTGTTCAGCTGGATGAATTGCAACATGTTGATCCTAATATTCTCAAATACGTCAACAGATTGTCTGACTACTTATTCGTATTGGCCAGAAAAGTTGCCCAAGTTCAAGGCATTGCAGAAGTGAACTGGAAACCCCGTGTTTAACGCGGCGCTTGATTGCCAGTAAACTGGTTTTTGTAATACAAAGCTTCTTGATAATTAGGTTCCAAAAGCAAGGCAGAATCTATATAAGTTAAGACCATAGCAGGGCTTTTAGCGATTTTGGCTTTGTCTAAGTAACACAAAGCTTTTAATTCTATCATTTGAGCATTGTTGTCATCGATTGACACTTCAACCTTTTCAGGTTTAGCGGCGTTGTTGTACAAAATGCCATTCACGATTTTGCTGTATTCATCCATTTTCTTTTCGTTGGCAAAAGTGGTTGCATACATGTACAAGTGTTTGTTTAATTTAGACAATTCATAAGCCTTGCTCAATAAATTTCTAGACGCTTCAATTTGCCCTTCAGCACTTAAAAAGATGCTCTTATATTCTAATAAATTGAAGTTGTTAGGGTCTAATTTTAAACCTTTGTCAACATACAATTGACCAGCTTGATAGTTGTGTTGTTTTTTGATGTAATAGAAAGCCATTGAATCATAGTACACTTTGTTGTTGCTACTATCGCTGATGATCAATTGATTTAAAGCCACTAAAGCAGTTGTGTAAT
>JAURIG010000146.1 GCA_030832905.1 Bacteroidota bacterium | reverse complement strand
TCTGCAATGCAATTGCAAGCGAATGAAAAACCAAAAAAAGCCTTCGAAGAAGGTGGACTTTGCATTTGCAGGACTAAACAGTAGGGTTCATGCAATAATCCCTACGAGTGCACGATCAAAAAAAGTCCTCAACGCAAGTTGAGGACTTTTTTTTAGGGTATCCTCCTTCACAATTACCTTCACTTAGGTTACGTTAATTAAGAAAATTTTCGGAGGATTCAATAGGGTTTAGGGGATAGTTAGGGTGAGAGATTTCTTTAGTATCACTTTGATTTGTCTCGAGGGTGTTCTTCACCCTCGAGTGAAATTTTAATTAGGTTATAGGGGATAGTGAGAGTGAGAGCGGAGGGAGATTTATTCTCGCACTCACCCTTGCACTTCCTCTCACACTTCCTCTCACACTATCATACCCTATACCCTAAACCGTATACCCTCCATAGCTACTTACTCACATTCTCTATACATCATATGGGTATATTACCCCTTTGGCTTAAATTTGTTCATCGTGAAATTTGAAGGGGTTATCAATCATAAATTGCCACATGTAGGTACCAGTATTTTTGCTGTGATGTCTGCCATGGCTAATCAATACAATGCTATTAATTTGGCTCAAGGTTTTCCTGATTTTGACTGTTCAGATGAGCTTAAAGATTTAGTGGCCAATGCCATGAAAAAGGGCTTCAATCAGTATGCGCCAATGCCTGGGTTAATGGCTTTAAGAGAGCAGATTGCCCTAAAAACCTATGAATTGTATTCTGCCCAATACCATCCAGAAACAGAAATTACCATAGTGCCAGGGGCTACTTTGGGGATATATGCTGCCATTAATGCTTTAATTAAAGAGAACGATGAAGTGATTGTTTTAGAGCCTGCCTATGATTCTTATATCCCTTCAATTGAATTATCTGGTGGTAAAGCTATAGTATATGAAATGGTCTATCCTGATTACAGAATTGATTGGGATCAGATTAAGAAACTCATTAATATCAGAACCAAAATGATCATTCTCAATACGCCACACAATCCAAGTGGTAGTATTTTGAGTGCAGAGGATATGCTTAAGCTTGAAAAATTGATTCACAACACAGATGTATTGGTTCTGAGTGATGAAGTATATGAACATATTATTTTTGATGGCTTTGAGCACCAGTCAGTAGCCAGATTCCCTGAGTTGGCTAAGCGCAGTATCATTGTATCTTCTTTTGGTAAGACTTATCATACAACAGGATGGAAAATGGGTTATTTATTAGCACCTGAGAATCTAACTGAAAAAATTAGAAGAGCCTATCAATTCATGGCATTTGCAGCTAATACACCCGTTCAGCATGCTTACGCAGACATTTTAAAACGCCCAGATTTGTACTTGACTTTAGGCGCTTTTTATCAAGGCAAGCGGGATTTGTTTAGAGAGGGTTTGAAGGCCTCAAGGTTCAAACTTTTAGACTGTAAAGGCAGTTATTTTCAATCTGTTGCTTACGATCAAATTGCTGATTTGTCTGATGTTGAGATGGCCAATCATTTGACTCAAGAAAAAGGCGTTGCAGCCATTCCGGTTTCTGCCTTTTACTTGCGAAAAACAGACCACAGAGTTTTGAGGTTTTGTTTTGCCAAAACGGATGAAACGCTGAATAAAGCACTTGATATCTTATGCAAGCTATAAATATTGCAGTTGTTCAAACCCATTTGTATTGGGAAGATGTGGAGGCCAACCTAGCCCATTTTGAATCTAAAATTGAAGGTATAAGGGATTGTGATTTGATTGTTTTACCAGAGATGTTTTCAACTGGTTTTAGTATGAAACCTGAGTTGCTTGCGAAAGAATCGAGCGAAAAGTCATTAGCTTGGTTGTTGCACATGAGTGCAAAATTGAACGCAGCTATTATGGGCAGTATAATGCATGAAGATGCAGGTAATTACTACAATGCACTGGCTTTTGTTCAGCCAGAAGGGGACGTTCAATGGTACTACAAACGCCATTTGTTTTCACCTGGTTCAGAATCCAAACATTACACCGCAGGAGATAAAAGGTTGATCATAGATTACAAGGGTTGGCGCATTTGCCCATTAATTTGTTATGATCTCAGATTCCCAGTATTTAGCCGCAATACTGTAAATTTTGATGCCTTGATTTACGTTGCTAATTGGCCTGCTCAACGCAGTTATGCATGGCAACAATTGCTTAAAGCAAGGGCTATAGAAAACCAATGCTATGTTATAGCCTGCAACCGCATAGGTATAGACGGCAATGGTGTTGACCATAAAGGCGATTCAGCCATTATCAATTATTTGGGTGAAGAAATCGGGTTTTCTAATGACGATAAAGTCTTTCAATTCAATCTCAATAAAGCCTCTTTAATTCAATACCGTATTGATTTTCCTGTATTAGAAGACAGAGATGACTTCAACTTAATATAAGCGTTTATTACTCGTTTATAATTATTCAACTGGCCTTTTTTATTATTGACTTTTTTAGGCAATTTTTGCATTAAGATATATTCTCATGCCTACAACTCAAGAATTACAACAAATAGCCTCTCAAGTTAGAAGAGACATTGTTAGGATGGTACATGCGGTTCAAAGCGGTCACCCTGGTGGATCGCTTGGCTGTGCTGATTATTTAACAGCTTTGTATTTTCAAATCATGAAACACAATCCTCAAAATTTTACTCAAGAGGGACATGGTGAAGATATCTTTATTCTATCAAACGGGCACATAAGTCCTTTGTTGTATTCTGTTTTAGCCAGAAGTGGTTATTTCCCAGTTCAAGAGTTAGCGAGCTTTAGGAAACTCAATACCCGATTACAAGGGCATCCAACAACCCATGATCAGCTCCCTGGAATTCGCATTGCTACAGGTTCATTGGGTCAAGGTTTGTCTGTTGGGGTTGGTATTGCTGTGGCTAAACGTCTGAATCAAGATGACAGAATGGTTTATGTTAA
>JAURIG010000145.1 GCA_030832905.1 Bacteroidota bacterium | reverse complement strand
CCGCCTTGGTTATACCAAGCCTTAGAAGTTAATGTTGATTTGTTAAGGGTTTTTGCAGCAGAAGCATCGCTTGATTTTTTGCAAGAAACCATGCTGCCGGCCAATAAAACAAAGGCAGTAACAGCTAGTAGTTTAAATAATTTCATAATAGAAAAAGTATATTGTTAAAGCGAAAATAGTCCCTTAAGGTTTAAGCCTAACAAGTAAATTAAACACAGCTGTGGATATCCAAATTATCCAGGTAATCTGCTAATAGATTTTTCAAGCAATTTGATTTGCTCAACAATCTCTTTAGACTTTGGATTGAGCGCTTTTGCTTTTTTGAAATACGCTTTGCCCACTTTGAATTGTTGTCTTTGCATTTCAATAGAGCACAATTGCAGGTATACGCCCGCTAAGCTTTCTTTGTCAGGAATACCCGCTTGAATAGCCGCTAATAAGTTAGCGCGACCTTCTTTAATCTTACCTTGTCGCATTTGAATAAAGCCCAACTGCATTAAGTTGGTACCTTCCATGTCGCCCGCTAAAGTAGACTTGGTTTTTAAACTCTTTCTGATATTGTCTTCAGCAGTGCTTAAATCATTGGTGGCCATAGACATTGTGCTTTGTAACATATAGTATGCAGAGCGCACTGGTTTGATGAGCCAATTAGGGCGTTTGATTTTTTGAATATAGGTTGTAGCCAAATCCACATTGCCAGCCTCTACAGCATCTTTTACCAAACGCATGGTACCAATCATGTAATGCAACAACACAGATACGAAAGCCAAAATGTATAGTATCCAGGCCAATATGACATCGGCATAAAGATGAGACAAAACACCAGCCACTACTAAGCCTAAAGCAAAGTATAATCTGTAAAGGATATATAATCTTAAAAGTTTCATGTAAACAGGAATTATTGGGAATTAAACGGTTTCTGAAGACAGTTGTTCTGTTGTTTCAGAACGACTTGATTTAGGAAAAAAATGTTTTTGAAAAACAACTATAGCAATCACGCCAATACTAATTGCAGCATCAGCTAAATTAAATACAGGACTGAAAAAGATAAACTCTTCGCCAGGTTTGATGGGCGACCATTCAGGATAATGTGTTTCAATGACTGGGAAATAGAGCATGTCAACCACCCAACCCAATAAATACCCACCCTGATAATCATTCATATCTTGGTACCATACACCATAAAAAGTACAGTCTATAATGTTGCCAATAGCACCGCCTAAAATCAGAGCGACACAAATAATAAACCAAGCATTAGCTCCATTTCTTATGCTTTTTATCAAATACCATAAGCCAAACACTGATACGCCAATGCGCAAAATGGATAGGGCGTATTTACCAATGACACCAAAAAACTTCATGCCAAATGCCATGCCTTCATTTTCTGTAAAATGTAGATAAAACCAATCTTTAAAAATCACTTTTTCGGTGTGCAGCACCATGTGATGCTTTACCCAATATTTTAGGTATTGGTCAATAAAAACCACCAAAAACAAGACTAAAAATGGAAGTATCCATTTTGAAGCAGAAATGGTTTTCTGTTCAGGAATCAATGAAGTATTGTCAGTTGCTTCGCTATTCAAAATGATATTCTATTTGTATTGTTTTAATTTAGCTTCCATGCTCAATGTCGCATGAGGCACAGCCATTAATCTTTCTTTCTGAATCAACTTACCAGTTACCCTACAAATGCCATAGGTTTTGTTTTCAATTCTGATCAGTGCGTTTTCAAGATTGTCAATGAATTTCTTTTGTCTAGCAGCCAATTGGTTCAAATTCTCTTTTTCAAATGTGCTGGCGCCGTCATCTAAAGTTAAGTACTGATTAGATGTGTTGCCATCACCATTTTCGTTTGGGTTTTGAAGAGACTTCTGCATTTTGCTAAACTCGTCTTTGGCAATTTCTAATTTGCCTAAAATAAGTTTCTTAAACTCTTGAAGATCTTTGTCGCTGTAGCGGGTTTTTTCTTTTTCTTCAATTTTTTTCTTAGCCATTTTTTTCCAATTTAATTGTACAATTTATGCCTTCTATATCAAGTAAAGTAGCGTTTTGCAAACCTTGTTCTAGTCGAAGGCTATCTGCTAGAATTTCGTTGCAAATATAAGTTTTATACTGTTCTAAAGCATTCCAAGTGTTTTCGTCGGTATCAATACTTACCAAAATGCGGTCGGTTACATCAAGGCCTTGGTCTTTACGAGCATTTTGAAGTCTATTAACCAACTCTCTGGCCAAACCTTCGTTTTTCAATTCATCTGTTAGGGTGATATCGAGCGCCACGGTTAAACCAGCATAGCTGCTCACCAGCCAACCAGGAATATCTTGGGCTTGAATTTCTACGTCTTGCAACTGAAGTTCAAATTGCACATTGTCTAAATCTAAAACCAATGAACCATTCAATTCTAAACTGCGAATATCCGCTTGACTCAATGTGGCCACTTTGCTAGAAAGCGCTTTCATGTGGGCGCCAATTTTAGGCCCTAGGGCCTTGAAATTAGGCTTTACGCCTTTCACAATAACGGCATTATCAGCCTCTAAAAAGGCAACTTCCTTCACATTCACTTCAGAAAGTATCAAATCTTGAATGTGGTCTAAGCGCTGTTTAAATTCTTCATCGAGCACAGGCACCATGATTTTTTGTAAGGGCTGTCTAACTCTGATATTTTGTTTTTTTCTCAAACCAAGGACCATGCTGCTAATGTCTTGAGCCAATTGCATGGTGGTTTCCAATTCAGTATCAATCAATGCTTGATCAATACTTGGGAAATGGGTCAAATGCACAGAGCTATGGTATTGATCTAATTTTAAACTGTGGTGTAACCAATCTGAGAAGAAAGGCGCAAATGGACTCATTAATTGAGACACTTTAGAAATACAAGCAAACAAAGTATCGTAAGCGGCTTGCTTATCTTCATTCATCTCACCTTTCCAAAAACGTCTTCTAGATAAACGCA
>JAURIG010000144.1 GCA_030832905.1 Bacteroidota bacterium | reverse complement strand
TAAAGACAAAGTAAAGAAAATTTGACCGGCAGCTGCCAACCATACTTTAGCGTTCCAAATACTGGAGAATTCCGGTGTCCATAAGTAATTTAACCCAAGCGTGCCTGGATGAATGGCATTGTGTTGACCTGCTTTTAGCGTGATCCCTTGAATGGCTAAGAAAATACCAAATACGATTAATAGAGGCATGCCAATTTTAGCGGTCTTTTCGACCCCTCCACTCAGGCCTTTACTTAAAATCCAAGTGTTTAAAAATAAACATACAATCCAGAAAATAATGGCTTCGAACGGGAAGCTGGCATTGTTTTTAGCTACATCTACATAGTTGCCAAAGAAACCACCAAAGTCATCTTGACTCATGCCTTGGAAGGTGCCAATCACAGAATGATATACATAAGAGAGGGTCCAGCTTTCTAAGTAGCAATAATAAGCAGCTACAGCAATATTGGTGAAAATGCCAAACACCCCAACGTATTTCCAGAGGCGTTTTTTGCCCATGCTGTCGAGAATAAATGGCGTTGAATGGTTGCTTGATTTACCACCAAATCTTCCCATGGCCCATTCCACATATAAAAGCGGTAAGCCCATCAGTAAAAAACAAACCAAGTAAGGGATGATGAAGGCCCCACCACCATTTTGAATTGCTTGAACAGGAAACCTTAAGAAGTTACCTAATCCAACGGCATTACCTGCCATTGCAAGAATAAGCCCTACTCTAGAGCCCCATGATTCTTTATTCGCCATAAGGTTGCAATTTGCTAAACTTTTAGCAAAAAACCAATCTTAAGGGCATAAAAACCACGCTTTGTTAAGAATTGAATTTTGGCGCAACCACCAGTTCTTTGCCGCCGTTACTGTAATCATAGAAGCCTCGACCAGATTTGACCCCTAAATCACCTGAGGTCACCATATTAATCAACAATGGACTTGGGGCATATTTAGGATTGCCTAAACCATCGTGAAGTACATTCATAATGGCTAAACACACATCTAAACCAATAAAATCAGCCAATTGTAATGGTCCCATTGGGTGAGCCATACCTAATTTCATTACCGTGTCGATTTCATGCACTCCTGCAACACCTTCGTTTAAGGTGATGATGGCCTCATTAATCATAGGCATTAATATTCTGTTGGCCACAAAACCAGGATAGTCATTCACCAAGGTTGGCACTTTGCCAATGGCTTTACTCAACTCCATTATGGTATTGGTTGTAGCAGTAGAGGTTTTGAATCCATTGATCACCTCAACCAATTTCATAACAGGAACTGGATTCATGAAATGCATACCAATGACTTGCTCAGGGCGATTGGTAACTGCTGCAATTTTGGTGATGCTAATAGAAGAGGTGTTTGACGATAAAATACAATGAGCAGGGGCATGAGCATCAATGTCTTTAAACAATTGAAGTTTGATGCCAACATTTTCAGTGGCTGCTTCAATCACTAAATCTGCTTTTGAAACCCCTTGAGCAAGATCTGTTGTTGGGTTGATATTAGCAAGTGTGCTTGCTTTTTGCTCTTCGGTTATGATTTGTTTGCTGACTTGTCTGTCTAGGTTTGAGCCAATTTTTTGAATGGCTTTTTGCAAGGCTTGTTCATTGATGTCAATTAATTGAACTGAATAGCCAGATAAGGCAAATACGTGTGCAATACCATTGCCCATTGTGCCACAACCAATAACCGAAATATGCTTCATAATGATCTTGAAATTTCTTGCAAATTTAAACTTTTAAACCGCATTTACAATCTTGACTTTGCCAGCCCTGATTTGTATACATCAAGGCAACGATTTCTAGCAAATGTGTGCTCAACTATCGGTTTAGGGTATTGTTTAAGATAGTCTTTCCCTAACCAATTTTGTATGTAAATTTGTTTGGGATCAAAACGCTCAGTTTGTAAACTCGGATTAAATATTCTGAAATAGGGAGCCGCATCAACGCCACTGCCTGCTGCCCATTGCCAGCCACCATTGTTAGAGGCCAATTCAAAGTCGTTTAATTGCTCAGCGAAGTAGGCTTCACCCCAACGCCAATCGATTAACAAATGCTTACACAAAAAGCTAGATACAATCATTCTAACCCTGTTGTGCATAAAACCAGTAGTGTTCAGTTCCCTCATGCCAGCATCTACAATAGGGTAACCAGTTTGACCTTTGCACCAAGCTTGAAATGCCTGCTCATCATTGAGCCATTCAATGAGGTTATATTCTGGCTTGAAGGCCGACGTCATGGCATGCGGAAAGTGCGCCATGATTTGTATGTAAAAGTCTCTCCAGATCAATTCGTTTAACCAGGTTTCACTTAAACTAATGGCCTTAAGCGCTTTTTCTCTGATAGAAATGGTGCCAAATCTAAAATGAACAGACAATTTACTAGTGCCCTCAATACCCGGAAAGTTTCTGTTTTGGTCATATTGTTTGATTAAACCCATTTGAACCGTTTTACCAGGGAATATGCGAGCATGTTTGGTAAAGCCCATCGATTCTATACTTAGCATTTCAAATGAATAGGCTTTCGTCAATTGGGTCAAGTGTTTTTCGCTCGGAAAAGTTTCAATGGGTTGCGTTTGCAGTCTTTGTTTCCATTTTTTAGCATATGGTGTGAAGACGGTATAGGGCTTGCCATCATCCTTAAGCACTTCATCGTATCTGAAAATACAATGGTCTTTAAAGGTTTTAAATGGAATAGAGTGCTGAGCTAAAAAGTGTTGAATACTTTGATCTCTAGCGATTGCGGAGGGTTCATAATCTTCATTGCAATAAACAGCAGTGATTTTATATTGCTTTAAAAGTTCAGACCAACAATCCACGGCAGAACCGTGAAGCACTAATAGGTCAGAACCATTCGCCTTAAGCTCAGCTTTAAGGGCTGATACAGCATCGTATATAAAGCTCACTCTGGCATCGTTTTGATGGTTGAGTTGATCTAAGATGTCTCGGTCAAATATGAAAATAGGCAGCACATCTT
>JAURIG010000143.1 GCA_030832905.1 Bacteroidota bacterium | reverse complement strand
AATAGAAATATCCATGATGGTTACTTGAGCACCTAAACCTGCAGCCATTTTAGCCGCTTGAGTACCCACTATACCACCGCCTAAAACCACTACATTAGCTGGTTTTACACCTGGTACACCGCCCAATAAAATACCTCTACCACCCAAAGGTTTTTCTAAATATTTAGCCCCTTCTTGCACACTCATTCTACCTGCTACTTCACTCATTGGCACCAATAAAGGTAATGAACGATCCGCTTTTTCAACGGTTTCGTATGCCAAACATACGGCACCGCTTTCAATCATCGCATTGGTTAATGGTTGATGACTTGCAAAGTGGAAGTAAGTAAATAACAATTGGTCTTTCTTAATCAATTTGTATTCGCTTTCAATTGGTTCTTTAACCTTAACAATCATGTCTGCAATGGCGTACACTTCTTCAATGCTAGGCAATAAAGTGGCACCTGCTTCAACATACTCTTCATTTGAAAAACCACTGCCTTCACCAGCTGTTGCTTGAACATAAACTGTGTGGCCATGTTTTACAAATTCACTCACACCAGCAGGGGTAACTGCTACGCGGTTTTCGTTGTTTTTAATTTCTTTTGGAACGCCAATAATCATAATATTATTTTTAAAGTGCCGCAAAAATAACCAATAATCCCATGATTAAAAAAATAGTTTCAAAAGCCAATTTGAAGGACTTGATGCATATCAATATTATCAATGTTTTAAAGCTATGCGAAATAGAAAAAAATACCCTAGATTTGCCGTCAAATGATAATCGGAACAGTAAAAGAGACCAAAGCTGCCGAAAATAGAGTCGCTTTGAGTCCTGATGTGATTAAAAACCTTGTGAAGCAAGGCTTTGAGTGTTTGGTTGAAACCGGCGCTGGTATTGCTTCTAATTTCTCTGATGAGGCCTACAGCCAAGCAGGTGCAAAAATTGCTACTGACGCAGGCAATGTCTATCAAACAGCTGATGTGCTGGTGAAAGTAAATGCCCCTAATGAGGCTGAAATTGCTCAAATGAAATCAGGTTCAACTTTGATTTCTTTTGTTTACCATCTAAGCCAACCCGAACTGGTTAAGGCCCTTAATCAAAAATCATTAACGGTATTCTCTATGGATGCCATTCCAAGAATTTCAAGAGCTCAAAGCATGGACGCTTTAAGTTCTCAAGCCAACTTAGCCGGCTACAAAGCCGTTATATTAGGCGCGCATCACTCTGCGAGAATATTCCCGATGTTAATGACTGCCGCTGGTACCATTACGCCTTCTAAGGTGTTGATTTTTGGTGCAGGCGTTGCTGGTTTACAAGCCATCGGAACAGCCAAACGTTTGGGTGCTGTAGTTGAAGTTACAGACATCAGACCTGAAACGAAAGAGCAAGTTGAATCTTTAGGTGGTAAGTTCATTAATTTCGATACCGGAGAAGTCAAAATCGAAGGTGGTTATGTTAAAGAAACCAGTGAAGACACTCTTAAGAAACAAAGAGAAATCTTAAGCAAACATTTAGCTGCTGCTGATATTGCCATCACTACTGCATTAATTCCAGGTAAAAAAGCCCCAGTGTTGATTACTGAAGACATGGTTAAATCAATGAAATTGGGTTCAGTGATCATTGATATGGCAGTTGAGCAAGGTGGTAACTGCGAATTGTCTGAAGCGGGCAAAATCGTTGTTAAGCATGGGGTTAAAATTGTAGGTGAATTAAACTTGCCTTCACAATTGGCCCAGAACGCTAGCGAAAGCTATTCTAAAAACATATTAGCCTTCTTAACCCACTTGGCCACTAAAGATGGTTTCAAATGGGAAATGGAAGAAGAGATCACTAAAGGTACCCTTATTTGTAAAGACGGATCAATTTTAAAATAAACAACATGGAAAGCTTATTGCAATTTATATCAAACAATCAGTTGATGATTTACATGGTCATCTTGATGATTTTTGTGGGCATAGAACTGATTGAGAAAGTCCCATCAGTATTGCACACGCCCCTTATGAGTGGTGCCAACGCCATTCACGGTGTGGTGATTATTGGTGCCATTATTATTATGGGCCAAGCCGAAAGCACTTATGCCTTAATTTTAGGTTTTATAGCAGTAGTACTTGGTACCTTAAACGTGGTTGGTGGTTTTGTGGTGACCGATAGAATGTTAGACATGTTTAAAAAGAAGAAAAAATAATGAAGCAATACATATTAGATATTTTGTACATGATTGGTGCCATAAGTTTTATTTTCGGTATCAAATTATTGGGTAATCCTGAAAAAGCGAAAAAAGGTAATTTGTATGCTGCCGTTGGTATGGCTTTGGCCATTTTCGGCACTATCTTTTTATACGAAAGCGATGCTAAACCTTTGGGTAATTATGCCTGGATTTTTGGTGGCTTACTATTAGGTACTGTGATTGGTACTTTAATGGCTAAAAAAGTACAAATGACTGGCATGCCTCAAATGGTATCGTTCTTTAACGGTATGGGTGGTGCTTGTGCCGCTTTAATTTCTTTGGTTGAATTCAACCACTTAAGTACTCATGGCGATTTTACTACAGCGCCAACACTTAAACTCATGATCATCTTCTTGGGCTTAATCATTGGGTCTATTTCTTTTGCTGGCAGTATGATTGCCTTTGGTAAACTCGATGAGAAAATCAAAGATAAGACCTTGCCTTTGCAACAAGTCATCAATATTGGTTTATTGGCTGTTATTTTAGCCATTGCCTTTATGGCCTCTTATGGCATGATCAGCAATGCCAATGTATTGTTCTTATTATTAGGTTTATCATTGGTGTATGGTATTTTGTTTGTTATGCCTATTGGTGGTGCAGACATGCCAGTGGTGATTTCATTATTGAACTCATTCACAGGTGTTGCAGCGGCCATGGGCGGATTCTTATACGACAATAAAGTAATGTTGTTTGGCGGTATCTTAGTGGGTAGCGCAGGTACCTTATTAACGGTAGTGATGTGTAAAGCCATGAACCGTTCTTTAACCAATGTATTGATTGGTAATTTTGGTGGCAGTTCTGCTGCTGCTTCTGGTAAAAC
>JAURIG010000142.1 GCA_030832905.1 Bacteroidota bacterium | reverse complement strand
ATCCAATGCCAGTTGCAAATTTTGATTTAAGTGATACTGCTATGTGTTTACGCAATAACGTTTTTGCCTTCAATAATAACAGTAGTATTCCATACAACAGTTTAACTTATCAATGGCGATTTGGAGATGGAGCTATCAGTAATCTAATTTCTTCAAGCCACAGCTATAGTTCTCATGGCGTTTATCAAGTTCAATTAATTGCCAATAGTAACAAAGGTTGTTCAGATACCATAACAAAAAAGCTAGAAGTGTATCCTATGCCTAAGGCGCGTTTCACTATGAATGATTCAACACAATGTTTAAGAGGCAATCAAGTGAACTTCATCAATCAAAGCAGTATTGCATACAATAGCCTAAATTATCTGTGGAGATTTGGTAACGGTGATAGCAGTTTACAAAACAATGCCATTTACACGTATCCAAATTATAGTGTTTATACTGCCAAGCTCATTGCAATAAGTCAATATGGTTGCAGAGATACAACCAGCAGACCATTAGAAATTTATCCAATGCCTTTAGCTAATTTCACCGTGAGTGATTCAGCCATGTGCCTGCGTAATAATCGCTTCACATTTAACAATATTAGTAGCATCCCTTATAACAATTTAACTTATCAATGGCAGTTAGGAGATGGCGGCAGCAGCGGCCTAACATCTGTTAATTACACATATAGTAATTATGGTGTTTACCAAGTAAGATTAGTAGCCAACAGTAATAAAGGTTGTTCAGATACCATACGCAAAATGGTAGAAGTCTATCCAATGCCAAAAGCTAAAATACTTATACCAGATTCTGCAATGTGTTTGTTGGGTAATCAGTTTCAATTCAACAATGCTTCAAGTATTCCATACCATACTTTAAGCTATGAATGGCGTTTTGGAGATGGGGCTTCTGCCAATACAACCAATAGCAACCATAAGTATTCGGCGCATGGATGGTATACAGTGTCATTAATCGCCAAAAGCGCAATGAATTGTCGCGATACAATGCAACGTGTAATTGAAGTGTATCCTATGCCCAATGCACAATTTAGATTAGCCGATACTGCCAGGTGCTTTTTGTATAATCAATTTGCAATGTTTAACCAAAGTAGTTTGCCATACGGCACTTTGAATTACAAATGGTTGTTTGGAGATAATGACTCAAGTCTAGTCAATAATCCTATTCATAGCTACAATGCAATAGGGGCGTATCCAATTACATTAATTGCCTCTAGTAATCATGCTTGTAAAGATACTGCGAAGCGTAAAGTTATTGTTTATGCATCCCCTAAAATTCAGTATACTATCAACCAAAATCAAGCTTGTTTAAGAGGCAATCGTTTTGTAATACAAGATAAAACAGTTCATTTAAGTAAAATTAAATCATGGAATTGGACTTTCTTTAATACCAATGCCAATACCAATCAAACCATCACAACACCAACTGCTGCTATTAGTTTCAATCAAATTGGCAAATACTATTACCGTTTGATTTTAACCGATACCTTTATGTGTGCAGATACCATAATGAGTTCGGTCAATGTGTATCCTCAAACCAGAATTCAATTTACAACTGATACCGTTTGTTTTGGATTTAAAAATCAATATACAAGTCAATGTTCAATTGATACAGGTATAATTACTCAAATTAAGTGGCATTTTGGAGATGGGCAAACTGCTTTGGCGACTGCATGCAATCATCAATACGCTGCACCAGGACAATACAATGTAATGCTTACTACCATCAATGAATTCAATTGTAAAGACACATTACTCAAGTTGCAATCTGCGATGGCCAGACAGCTGCCAGTAGCTGGGTTTAATTATGCAAAAATAGTAGATTCCTTAACCTGTACTGGTTATCAAATGAGCTCCACAAGCCAAGGCCAATCTGCTCTCACTCATGCATGGGATTTTAATGGCAATGGTTCAAGTAGTTTGGCCAATCCTTATGTGTTGTTTTCAGATTCTGGACTCAAATGGATTCAACTCAAAGTGACAGATCAATATGGATGCGAGGATAAAACAGTTCAATGGATAAAAGCCTCCCCAGAAACACAGATATTTATCCCTAATGCTTTTACGCCCAATAGAGATAAAACCAATGATCTCTTTAAGCCATTTGGAGTGGTATACCCTCGTGCCTATGAATGGTTAATCGTTAATCGTTGGGGCGAAATACTCTTCCAATCTAATGATTATTTAGAAGGTTGGGATGGCACTTATAAAGGCGAACGCGTACCTGATGGGGTATATGCCTATCAGTTAAAAGTGACTACTCTGCAAAATAAAAAACTGATTTTTTCAGGCACCGTTCACGTATTGTACTAATACTCAGATTTGTTGAGTGGTTTTTATTCCAATCATTTCAAATCCACCGTTGATTTTAAAATCAATGGCAACCCTACCAGATGGGCTATGGCTTTAGCGCAACTCAATCCTTCAGCAGTAAATGGCCAAGCGGCCAATTGATCGATTGGGTGTTTCGAGCGCATTTGTTCGATGGCCTTTTTGCAATGCTGGCTAACTATGCCTTGATGTCTGAATTCTTCAAGTACTATAGCTGAACACAAGTAAATGGTGTCAAAATGATCTAATTCTACACTTTTTTCGAAGTAGTTTTTTTCGGTCAATGTGCCCTGTATGAAAGCCTCTGTGAGTGCTTTGTTGCTAGGTATAAGCGTAATCCAAGCAACCGCTTCATGCTCAATTTGATGTTCATGGACTAAGACCGGCGAAATCTCGTGCAGGGTGGCAATTACCAACTCATTCACATCCAATTGCTCAGGGTCAGATTTGGTATTAAACAATTGGTCCGCAAGTTCCAATAGCCTTTGATAATTGGCCTTTTCCATAGCACAAATTTACACTTTTGGATTCTTTGCACAATTCAGTTATCTTTGAATGAGGTATTGGCTGTTTGAAAAGCCTAATGTTTTAGCCAATCTCAACTAAAACTTTGTTTAAAAAAATTCTATTTTGGTTGTTTTTTGTGTTTTTGGGCGTCAAAGCTCAAGCACAATGCAGTGCGGCTTTCACTGTAACAGGATCAAAATGCCTCGGCGATTCTGTCTTTTTTCAGTTCACAGGTAAAGGGGATACTTTG
>JAURIG010000141.1 GCA_030832905.1 Bacteroidota bacterium | reverse complement strand
TGCGTTGTGTGTTAAGTACCGATTTAATGAATGTATTAGTGATGTTGGTAGATTTATACAGCGTGACCACAGTACTATCATTTCAGGTCTTAAAAAGCATGATATTTATATCAATTATGATGATTATGCTGAAATTTTCAATAAGTGTGAAGCGGAAATAAAGGCTATAATTTAGCAGAAAATAAAAAGTAAAAATATTTCCAATAATTACACATAATATAAAAAAGATTTGTAAATTTACAGGCATGAACAAAGAGAAGAAACGAAACGTGATATTAGTCGCTAAGGACGGAATAAGTGATACGGAGGTTTACGGCAACTTTTCGAAGATGTGTAAGGCTAAAGGATTACCATACCATTCTATCAAAATGCTAAAGTTCCCTATTGAGCGCAACGGATATTTGATTGAGAAAAAACAGGTGTTGTGATTGGTAAGATTTCATTTACTGTTTACGGCGAACCAAGCGCACAAAAAAGGCATCGTTCTACGTCTATAAACGGCAAATTAAGGCAGTACGACCCATCAAGCAATAAGAAGGGCGACTTTCTGTTAATGTGCCTTAAAAACAAGCCAAAACAGCCAATAAAAGACAGCCCGATACGCATTGTAATTAAGTTTGTGTTCAAGCGACCTAAATCACATTACGGAACAGGCAAAAATAGCCTTAAATTAAAAGAAATCGCACCCGATAAACATATCAATAAGCCTGATATTGACAATCTGATTAAGTTTGTTATGGATGCGCTTAACGGTATTTATTGGCATGATGATTCGCAGATATTTAGTGTTGAGGCATCTAAATTTTACGGCGATGTTCCATTAACAGAAGTGACTATTATTTATTAAATTTACAAAACAAAGACAAAATGAAAAATTGGATTTCAGTTTACGAACAACTACCACCCGAAAATCAAACTGTTTTTTTATTGAACAATAAGTCAAATTCAATTTGGATTGGCTGCCATGTTTATATAGAGAATGAAGGATGGTTTTGGGCAACATCAAACGGGAATAATTTATACATAAATGCAAATGAAATAGTTGCTGAATGTGAAATTGATGATGATTGTGAAATTACTCACTGGCATCCGTTGCCAAAAATCGAAAAGTTATGAACAAATTTTCATTTACAATATGGGATTACACTATAATTTCATATTACGACGATAAAGGCAATATCATTGATGTGGATGCGCCCGAAGATTTCTCCGATTATGATTTCAAGCTATGCAAATTAACAGCTGAAATTGAACTTAAAAAGCATTTTAAATCATTAAAAGAGCAGGACAGAAAAGACGAAGAAGATGCTAAAGATTGGGAAAATACCAAGTGGCATCTTAACCAACAATTTAAAGTATTTTAAAACAAGGCACATGAAAGTCAAAACAAGAATAATAGACAAGTCAATAAAAACGCCGCCATTGCAATATGCAAAGAATGGTGATGCAGGTATTGATTTAACTGCTACTTCGATTTGGTATGATGAAAACAGAAACGTTTGTTATGGAACAAACAGGGCGTTTGAAATACCCGAAGGATATGTAGGTTTATTATTCCCTCGAAGCAGTAACGCAAAGAAAGATTTGCTATTAAGTAATTCCGTTGGGGTTATTGATTCGGGATACAGAGGCGAGGTGACATTTAAATTCAAGCCTGTTTTACATTCTGTTCACACTTACTCAATTGGTGACAGAATAGGTCAAATAATCATTATGCCATACCCACAGATTGAATTTGAAGAAGTCGATGAACTTTCAGAAACAGATAGGGGCAATAGTGGATTTGGCAGTACGGGGGTATAACGTTGAAGCATTGGTGTCTGTTTGGGCATCAAGGCTAAAAAGTTCAAATTGATAACTAAAAGTAAAATATATGCAACCAGTTGAAACAACAACGTCAAGCCCAAATAACACCAATGCAGTGTTAGCGGCTGTTACTTTTGAGGCAGTCAAAATGATTGCTTTCCGTGATAGAGATATTGAAAATGATATTTGGTGCGAAATAGTATTTCTATTTAAAACAGACGATGATGTTAGGGCTTTCTTTACTGCCGATAATTCTGTTTTGTTAGATGTTTATACCGAGGAAGACAGTCGGGTTTTGAACGATTTTGAAATATATGATGGCAACCCCGCTGGACGTATTACAAGTGTATCGTTCAAAACTGAATATGCTGGTGATGTCAGGCTTTACAAAATGAGCGAAGGGTTTGTCTGTAATAGCCGCTAACGGTAAAGCATTGGCGAAGTTGGGGATTTTGAAATATAAATGTTCAATTTAGCAATGAAGTTTAATAGTAGTACAAAAGTTCAATTAACCACCTTCTGCCCCAATTTTGGCAATGCAATGTTAGCAGTAGCCTTTTCTGGTCAGCGTACAAAACAAATAAAACAATGGGATATTCATTTTATCTAATCAGCAAAGAAAAAGAGATAAGTCAAAACGACTTTGATACAGCAATGGTTAATATGTCAAAATTTAACCAACAAGGACACGCAGGGATGCCACCTTGCGATATCGATTTTAAAAAGCACTATATACGAGTAAGTGGCTCTTTTGGCGTAAGTGGTCAATATGCAGAAGGTTTTGTACTTAACCTGTTAATGTGTCTTTTAGATTTGGATTACAAGCCAAAAGTTATTTCTCACGATTGGGAATATGGCACAAAAGAAGATTGGGAATGGTTAGAGGGTGTCCGCTAAGGTTACTGCTAACGGTGGTAATATGAAATGGCTGGGATTTGGAGCTGCTAACTTGTCCCACGCCACAAAAGTAACAGGCAGCAAGCTGGCTAATAAACCCACTGACACCCAGCTATTTTATATTATGTGTTAGCGGTAGTATTTTATGAAATTTACATTATCGACTACTGGTTATTTCTATCCCCAAGAAGATAGAAGAAGAAAATTGTCTGAATTGGGATTTACATTTAAACCATCAGATTATAAGAAATTTTCAATTGAAGGAAATCCAGAAATTGAAATCGAAACACTTGAAGAATTAATTGATTTTACTAAAAAATATGGCGAAATAATTATTGATAGTAAATCAATCGAAATATACGATGATTATCGTGAATAATATTACCGATAACGGCTGCGGTATAGGCAGTTGGGGGCTTAAATGCTCCACCATATTAATTTAGTACAAACTTT
>JAURIG010000140.1 GCA_030832905.1 Bacteroidota bacterium | reverse complement strand
GCCAATATTCTTAATCAACCAAGCCGGAATAGGCTTGCCAAAGTGAATGGTTATGGTTTTACCCTTTTGACTAAACATCTCTGAAGGCAAAAGTAACATCTCAATATTCAAACCAATGCCCAAACGCTTACGCCATTTAGCCACTCTGTAAAATCGAGGGCTGTTAACGGCCTCAATAAACACAGGAATCACATCTGATCTGTATTTCACAGACTTGGTAATAAAACTCTTATGCCATTTAAGGTCCATGATTTTACCCTGTTGTTGACGTGACACCATGCCCGCCGGAAAAATCAAAGTAGCCTTATCTGAAGCAAACTGTTCTTCAACCTCTATCAAACTCTTCTTCGCATTGCTACCGTGTTTATTCACGCCCAAAAAGATACCTTGCAAAGGTTTAACGTTCATTAAAATATCATTCACTAAAAACCTCACATCAGGTCTAATTTTATGTGTTTCACTAATAAACCCCATACCATCTAAACCACCCAAAGGATGATTCGCTGCTAAGATCAAACGACCAGTCTTAGGCACTAAATGGGTGTTTTTTGATTCTAAAGTCACACCAATATCTGCAAAACAAGCACGCGCAAAATCAACGCCTTGCAAACCCTTAGCGCTGGTAAGCATGCGGTTTAATTCTGCTTGACAAATGAGCCTTTCAAAAAAACGGTATAAAAAGCCTGGAATCCACTTAGCCAGTTTTGGATTTTTATCATAAAAAACCTGTTTAACATTGATTAAAGGGATATCGCTGTTTTCTGCGTTCATACTGCGAATATGCTAAATTTATTCCATGTTTGTTCATATCGAACTCCACTTCCATGTGGAAAATTCTATTTAAACTGACAAGAGCAAACCATGATGCTCATCAATAATTGCAATTTATCTTGGTTTTTTAATTTCAAAATCAATTAAATTTGACACATGACTCAGATAACCCCACCCTTTAATTTTAATCAATGGATTGAAGAAAACCGCCATTTGTTGAAACCGCCTGTAGGCAATAAGAACCTAACAGTTGGTGCAGGTGATTTTATAGTAATGGTTGTAGCAGGACCAAACGCCCGAAAAGACTATCATTACAATGAAACAGAAGAGTTTTTCTACCAATTAGAAGGGGAAATCAATGTGCGCATTCAACAAGATGGCAAAGCAGTTGATGTGCCCTTAAAAGCTGGGGATATGTTTTTATTGCCAGGAAAAGTTCCGCATTCGCCATCGCGTTCTGAAGGCTCACTTGGATTAGTGGTTGAACGCGTAAGAGCAGGTAAAGGCTTTACAGATGGTTTATTGTGGTTCTGCGAAAAATGCAATCACCCATTGCATGCAGCTTATTTTGAACTCAATGACATAGAAAAAGATTTCCTACCAAGATTTAAAGAATACTATGGCAACGAAGACCTCAGAACTTGCAAGTCATGCGGTCATGTAATGGATACCGATCCAAGATTCGTTTAAATTTACAAATACGCTTTCCAAGTACCCTTCACAACATTGTATTTAAGGGTAGAAGGCAATGCCCAGAAAAAATATTGATTCAAATGTGTAGCAAATGAGGTTTGCATGTAACAGTTAATGGTACAGCCCTCACAAGCCGAGTGTTTGCCTTGCAAGGCCTTAGCTTGTTTTGCCTCAGGACTATGCCATAAGTCATACAGATTGCCATTAATCGGCAAAGCTTCAATACCCAAATGGTAACAAGGTAAAAGCAATTGGTTATTAGGGTCTATTACCACACTGGTATCTGCTGCATAACACACGGGCGCATTGACTTTATTGCCGCCCCTTTTTCTTAACTCTATAAACGCCTGATTCAAATACACCAGAGGGCGCTTGCCCCAAGCGGCTAATACCTCCAAATCCGCCTCAGATAAAGCTGAACCCACATCGTTGTATTCAAAAACAGGGTTCAAGATTAAAAGCAAATCATTAGGTAAACAAAAGGTTTCATACACCCTTTGTATCTGATCTATGTTATGCGGAAAAACAGTAAACAAGACATCGGGTTTTTCACCCAAATCCTTGGCAATGCTTAAAGATTTTACAAAATGCTCAAACACCTTAACCCCTCTGCTCTCGTTGTGTTCATCTTCATCAGGAGAATCCAATGAAAAATGTAACATGTCTATTTTACCCTTCAAGGCCTCTGCCATTTTAGGATACAACAAACAATTAGTTGTAACTGTTGTAATGAATCCCAAAGCTTTGGCCATGCTCAGTATCTCTGGCAACTGACGGTGCAACAAAGGTTCACCACCAGTAAAATCAATCACCTCAACACCCATTCGTTTTAGGTCTTTGAGGTTGGCTGCAATGTTCTCTAAGGTGGCGTAAGGTGATGGTTTCTCCCAAATATCGCAAAAACCACACTTGGCATTACAGCGGTAAGTCAAATAGTAATTACAAACAACGGGCGAAGATCTCAGCGCAATGGGTTTCATATTTCACCTTCAAATTTTCGAATAAACCACTCCAAACTCAAGAGTCCAACAAGGGTGAATAATAGCCATTTTAGATGGATTAAATCTTCAGGCTTTTTCTCTTTGTAAGCAATACTCACTACATCAGAACGCTTTTTTAAATCAGCATATAAAGCCTTCAAATCAGCAGGTTTGTAAAGTTGCCCGTTATCTTGTTTGGCCATCTGTCTTAACAAGCCATGATCTGCTTGGGTATTGGTCAATTCCATTTGCAGCGCCTTCACTATGAATTGGCCATTGATGCGTTCATTCACCCCAGTGGCTTCTGCTTTAAATTGGTATACCCCTGGCAATAAATGGCCTAAATTCAATCGGTAAGCCTGTTCGGTTTTGCTCATTTGGTAGGCATAAGCAGGTTTCCCTTTAGCTTGTAAGACCACTTTAATATCAGCAGTATTGATGGGCTCATAACTGGCATTGTACAATTCACCAATTAACTCTGCATTTTGATCTTCCTCAAACACCTGCACAGAAGGATAAACTCTAAACTTTCTGCGGTCTGTTTTGGTGCACAAATACTGTATGGTTTTACTCACCAATTCATTTGTAGCCAAATGGTTTTCATTGTGCATGAAATCATGCAATCGCCATTTCCAAAAACCTTCGCCATATAAGAAAGCCAATTTACTATTTTGATTGGCTGCAAAACCCCACATTGGATATACGGTGGCTACATTGCCTATGGTTTGATACAATAAGACCTCTAAACCATTGCCAGGATAATTTCCATAGGGTACTCTTAAAGGTGGCAATTGGTTGAGTGTATT